>CAMWPF010000046.1 GCA_947176045.1 uncultured Treponema sp.
CGGAAATCAGCCGTATGCTCGAGCGCGTCGGCAAGGAAAGCACGTTCATCAACGGACTGCGCTACACCGACGGCGAGACGATGGAAATCGTCCAGATGGTCCTCACCGGCAAGCTCAACAAGGACATCGTCGGAATGCTGTTGCAGGAAGGCGGGCGCGCCGTCGGATTGAGCGGCGTGGACTCCGGGCTGCTGCGCGCGAAAAAGATTGAAAAGGACGGCGCGGATCTGGGCTACGTCGGCGAAGTAACCGCCGTCCACCCGGAAATCGTCGTGTCGCTGCTGGAGCAGGGCTTCATTCCCGTCATCTCCACCGTCGCCCTCGGCGAAACCGGCGACAGCAGCCGCTACAACATCAACGCGGACACCGCCGCCGCAAAAATCGCCGTCGCCCTGAAGGCGGAAAAATTCGTCCAGCTGACGAACGTTCCCGGCGTCCTCAAGGACATGGACGATCCGAAGTCGCTCATCACGCGGATTCCGATGCCGACCGTTCCGCAGCTCGTCGAAAGCGGCACCATCGCCGGCGGCATGATTCCCAAAGTCGAATGCTGCATGATCGCGCTCAAAGGCGGCGTTCCGCGCACGCACATCATCGACGGGCGCGTCCCCCACTCGCTTCTGATTGAAATGTTCAGCGACCGCGGCATCGGAACCATGATTTACTGACCGAATGCACGGAAAGCGCCGCCTTCTTCCGCTCCTTCTTGCCCTTCTCTGCCTGCCGTCGGAAATGCAGGCGAACGTATTCGGACGGCCGCGGATTGTGTCCGTCCTCAAGACGCAGTATTTCGACATCTGCTTTCCAAAAAAAAGCGCGGACACCGCCGCCTTCCTTGCGGAGCATTGCGACCAGCTGTACGAACGGGCATGCTTCGAACTTGCCGCGGAGCAGAAGTTCCGGATGCCCGTCGTCATCTCCCCGGACTCCGACGTCTTTTCCGTCGAATACAGCGCCTCGCCCTACAACCGCATCGTCATCTATGGCGGACTGCCGGACGCGGACAGCGCGTCCTCCCGCTCCATCCTGCTGGACAGCTTCTTCATGGAAGCCGCCCGCGCCGTCGCCTCCTCCATACGCAGCCCGTTCTGGCAGGTCGTCTCCCGGATTTTCGGCGCGGACTCGCTCCAGCCGGCAGCGCTCCTCAATATGCCCTATTCGTTTGTGGAAGGCGCCGTCCAGACCGCGTCCTCCGGCAGGGACGGAAGCCCCCGGTTCTTGAACGACGCCGCCGCCATGCAGCTCCTTTCCCAGGCGCGCGCGGACAACGCGTTCCCCCGCTGGATAGACGCCGCCGGCTCGCGCGACACTTATCCCGGAAAGCGGCTTGCGGCGGCGGCAGGAGCGGCGTTCGCATCCTATCTGCAGCAGCGCTGGGGCATGGAAGCCTACCTTTCCTTCTGGAAGGAATCGGGGAAGGTGCATTTCTTCAAGCTCACCGCCGGAATCTTCAAAAAAGTGTACGGACTGCCGATTGCCGAAGTCTGGAAGGACTTTGAGAATTCCATTCCGCTGTATGAATGCGAGGACGCCGGAACGGCGCTCTTCCCGAACGACGCGGAAAGCCGGTTCCGCTTTGTGAACGCGGGAAAGAACGGCATCGTCTGGTACGACGAGTCGCTGCACGAAGTCGCACAGGGAACGTTCCAGCCGGACGGAAGCGTCAGGCGCAGGCGGCTGTTCACGGCGACGGACATCACATCGCTTTCCCTGTCTCCAGACGGGACAAAGCTCGCCGTCTCCTACCGCGCCGAAAAGATGAACCGCGCGCTTTTTGCGGACAGGACGAAAATCTACGACATCGAACGGCGCGCCTTCTTCAACGGCGCGTACAGCCTGCGCTGCGCCGCCCTCATGGAGCTTCCCGGCGGCGCAGCAGCCGTCGTCGGCGTCAAGAACAACGGCGGGCGCGCCCAGCTCGCCGTCCACCGGCTTGAAAAGAATTCCGCGGCGCTCTGCACGTTCGACCTGCCCGGCGGCATGATTCCTGAAAGCATCGCGGCGGCGGGAACGGGAGCCTTCCTGTGCGCACTCCGCTACGGCTCGCAGAACTTCCTCGCCACAATGCGCGTGGCTGCCGCCGACGCAGGCAGCTCCGCCGCGGCGCCGGGCGGAACGCTGGCGGAACAAGCGGCTCCCATGGAAATCTCCGCCGCCAGCGTGTCGGAAATTCCCGTGCGCATCGCTGACTGCAAATTCTGCCTCCTGCCGGACAGCGGAGCCGAAGGCGGCGCGCAGCCGGCGGTCTGCTTTACGTTCATTCCGCTGGAACCGGGAAGGCCGTCCGCCGCAGGATACGCGGCGCTCGGCGCCGAAGGAATTCCTGCCAGGCTGTTCTTGCAGGACAGCTGCTGGAACGGCGGCGTCGCCGAAGGCGCGCTGTACGGCAGAACGCTGTACTTCAGCGCCCGGCATACCAAGTCATTCCAGCTCCGCGCCATGCCGTTCCAGCAGGACGAGTTCCGTGAAGAAGCGGCGCTCCCCATCTCCGCAGAACTCCTCGCAGGAAGGCCGGCGGCGGAACCGGAAGGATCGGCGGACGGCGCGGAGCAGCCAGAACTGGAGGGCGCAACGCCGCCGCCGGCGGAATCCGCGGAACAGAACGGCTCCGCCGCAGACAGCAGCGCCCCGTCCTCCGTGCGGCGCGCGCGGTACAACCCGCTGCCGTATATGTTCCGCGGAACATGGCTTCCCATGATTCCCATCTCCTCGCTGTCGTTCGACGGCTACCAGCTCGCGCCGGGACTTGGACTTACCTACATTACGCAGATGGATCCGCTGGAAAACGTCACGGGCGCGCTTTCGTTCTGCACGGGATTCGCCGATCCCGCCGCCCACTATCAGAAAATCCAGGACAACTTCAACCTTTCGGCATACGTCAACACGTCCTTCTTTCCGGTGGACATTTTTGCCGGCGCAAGCTGGATGTTTGAAAAGAACGGAGAATACACGCTGCAAGTGCTGTGCGGCGCAAAATGGAACGCGCCGCTCGGAATGACCTGCCACAGGCTTTCGTTCGCCGCCCAGCAGCTCTGGCAGTGCACGACGGCGTACACGGACAATGAAAGCGGCGTGACGACGGAGCTGGACGGCTGGCCGTCCGTTCAGGACGCGTTCAACACGCTCAGCTACTCCCTCGGCGGAAGCTACAGCAGCTACCGCCGCTGCGGAATCAGCTCGTACGAGCAGCTCGGCTGGGAGGCGGGGCTCTCGCTCGTCGCCGTCTACGACTTCGAGAAGATGGACGCGCCGGACTTCCAAACCGCCGTCAGCAATCCGACCCAGCTGACAATCACCGCGAACATCGGCTTCAAGATTCCGCACCTCATTCCCGTGTCCGGCGTCGGCGACTGGGTGATATGCCTGCCGCTCACCGTCTATTCCAGCTGGAACGAAACGAACGGCACCACCAGCGATTCGTTCGCCGAAGTGCTTCTGGCAGGATATGAAATCCAGCGCGGCATTCCCGGCGTGAACCTGTACTTCCAGCGGTGCGGCATCAAATTCGGCTACGACCTGCGGCTGCAGTACGACGAGCAGGTGCTGCCGCCGTTCGACCTCCGCAATTTCGGGGAATTCTGGAACACGCTCGCATCTTCGGAAATCGACGACTACCTGTACTTTTCGCTGGAAGCCGAATTCTCTCCGGTTGTCGGAAAGGCCGCGGCGAACGCGTTCGCAACCTGCGGCGTCCAGTTCCAGTTCCACCTGCACGAGCAGAGGACGAAGGTCGCCGCAATCGTGAAGCTGAACCTTTGATTTTTTGAGGGGAGCGCCCTCTGCTTCGGAAGCGGACGTCCTCCCCTGCGCGCGGGCGGGATTATGGCTGCGCGGCGCTTATTGCCGCGCGGGGAATTATTCTGCTCCTTCCATCTTTTCTGTCAGATGGAGCTCATTTGGTTCAAACGCAATCGATACGTCAAATACCTTGTCCTTATACGTGGACAAAAGGTTGAGCTGCGAGTCGTTTCCGTCGTCGATCAATTCGTATGTCGCGATGAACGTGTCGCTTTCATTCTCTATATTTACAAAGGTGATTTCTCCGCTTGACGACGCGGAAAACTTCTCTGCAAAAAACGTTGAATCGGCAACATCGGTAACAAGACGGATCCATCCAAAGCCTGAAAGGCAGATGTGCGCCGAACGAACTATGCTTGTTCTGTCATCGTCATAAAAATAGAAGCCGGAGGCGCTCCTTTCAAACTGCTGTTCCAAGTCCAGCGTCCCCGCTTCCTCATTATACGTGTATTTGAACAGCTGCATCAATGAAAACTGAAGTCTAACAAAATATTGATCAAATTTTCCCTCCGTATCCCAATAATCATTTAAATACTCTTGTACCCCCTCAAGACGTTCTCTATATTCATCCTTATCAATGCGGTCGTTTTCAAGCTGCTCCTCATAATATGCCTTTGCAGCCGCGAGAAAGCTGACCTTATCGGTGTACAGCCTCATGATCTCATCGTACGAGCAAAGCTTGCCCCAGCAGTCCATTTTTTCAAGCGCCCACGACAATTCCTCCTTGTCTACATCCACAGAACATTTGTATTGATATACTGCGTCCCACTTATCGGCATCATACTTGTAATCCGTCACCGTCCTGCCGTCTTCCGAGAAGACGTATTTTCTATATCCGCCCTCCCAAAACGTCCTTCCTTTGAACGGATTTTCGCCGACGCTTTCCGGGAGGCTCACGGACGGAGCGCCGGGAATTCCGTCGTCATTTGTTCCATCAGAACAGCCCATGCACAAACTGGCGGCAGCCAGCGCCGCGGCAATCATCCTAACTCTTTTCATAAAAACTCCTGCAAGCCGGGAGAAGCGCGTTCCGCCCGGCATGGCGCCGTTCCGCAGCGCGCGGAAACGGCAGTGGTATGCAAGTCCGCCAGGCGGACTTGGGTGCGGCGGCGCGGCCAGGCGGCCGGCGCACATTTTTCGTCCGCCTTCCTTCCGGGAAAGCAGATGGAAAAATAGTGTACCCCCCCCCCGACAACTTTTGTCAAGTGCTTTCCAGAAAAATCGTCCGGCAGGGATATTCCAAAACAGGGGGAACTCTGCTAAAATCATCCGTATGGAACAAGGCAGAAAAATCGTAAACAACTACGGCAGCTTCGACGTTGTGTTCGTCAAAGGAAGGAACGCGACGCTGACCGCCGCAGACGGACGGACATACATCGACTTTATTTCGGGAATCGGGGTGAACTGCCTCGGCCATGGACACCGCGCGCTCGTCCGCGCGGTCAGGCGGCAGGCGGCGCGGCAGATGCACATTTCGAACTACTACCTTTCCGACGAAGGGCTGGCATTCGCGGACGAGCTGCTTGCGGCGGCGGGATTTTCCGGCGGCTATTTCGGAAATTCCGGCGCGGAGGCGAACGAGGCGGCGATCAAGCTCGCGCGCAAATACGGCTGGGAGCACGGCGGCGGGCGGCGGCGGACAATCGTAACGCTGGAGCATTCGTTCCACGGAAGGACGCTTGCGACGCTCGCGGCGACCGGGCAGGAGAAATTCCATCCGCCGTACTTCGCGCCGTACCCGGAAGGCTTCAAGACCATCCGCGCGGGCGACTTTTCCGCGCTGGAGGCGGCGTTCGACGATACGGCCGCGGCGCTCTTCATCGAATGCATCCAAGGCGAGGGCGGCGTCAACCTGCTCGACAAGAAATGGGCGCAGGCGGCGGCGGCGGCGGCGCGCAAGGCGGGCGCGCTCGTGATGGCGGACGAAGTGCAGACCGGCATCGGACGGACGGGCGCGCTGCTTGCAAGCGAAGCGCTCGGCATCGAGCCTGACGTCGTAACGCTCGCCAAAGGAATCGCCGGCGGCATTCCGATGGGGGCGTGCCTGTTCCGCGGCGCGGCCGACGGCGTGTTCAAGGCGGGCGACCACCAGTCCACGTTCGCAGGAAATCCGCTCGCCTGCGCCGCCGGACGCGCCGTCCTCAAGACGCTTTGCGCGCCGGGCTTCATGGAGCGCGTCAGCAGGGCGGGCGAATTCATCCGCTCGGAAATCCGCGGCTGGAATTCGCCGCTCGTGCAGGATGTGCGCGGCGCGGGGCTGATGATCGGCGTGCAGATCCGCGGCGGCGTCAAGCCGTTCGACATCGAAGCGCGCTGCATGGACGAGGGGCTGTGCGTATCCACCGCGGGAAGCGACGTCGTGCGGTTCCTGCCGCCGCTCACCATCAGCGACAAGGAAATCGGCGCGGGACTCGCCCTGTTCCGCCGGGTATTGCGTTCGCTTCAATAGGAACTGAAATCAACAGCATCAGGAGGAATGGAAAAGATGGAAAAGACAGTGTATATTTTCGGCCACAAGAATCCGGACACCGATTCCGGCGTCGCGGCGGCGGCGTACGCGCGGCTCAAGCAGCTGCAAGGCTTCCCGAACCATGTCGCGGCCCGCGCCGGACATTTCGCGCCGCAGACGGAATACATCTTCAAGAAATTCAACGTTCCCTATCCGAAGTACATTCCCGACCTCATTCCGAAGGTGCAGTACTATATGCCGCCGAAGGCGGACACCGTAAAAGGCTCGCGCTCCGTGTGGGACGCCATCGGCAAGATGGAGGACGCGGAAAGCCGCGCGCTGCCGGTCGTGGACGAGAACGGAAGCTATCATTCGCTCCTGCACTACAGCATCTTCGCGCAGAACATCCTGACCGTCATGAATCCCGAACACAAGACAGCGATTCCGACAAGCATCGGGCTGATCCAGCGGACAATCAACGCGCAGCCGATCCACGTCGCGAACGAGGACGAAATCTTCCGGGCGACCGTCCTTGTCGGCGCGGCGAGCGAGGAGGAATTCAAGAAGACGCTCGCCGAACACGCCAGCGAGAACATCATCGTCATCACGAGCGACCGCGAGGCGATCCACGCCGCCTGCATCGCCGCCCGCATCAAGCTGCTCATCATCACGTCGGGCTACGTCCTCAAAAAGGAGCTGCGCGACCAGGCGGCGGTCAGCGGCGTCTCCGTCATCATGAGCCCGCACTCCACGTCCTCCACCGCCATGCTGATCGCGTACTCCACGCCGGTGTCCGTTATGGCGGACACCGACATTCCGACCGTCCGCCTGACAGATCCCATCACGAAGGTGCGCCCGCTGCTCCAGAATTCGCCGTGCCGCTGCCTTCCTGTTACGGACGACAACGGAAAGGCGCTCGGCGTCATTTCGGAGCACGACCTCACAAACGAGCCGAACATCGAAATCATTCTGGTTGACCACAATGAAATGTCGCAGGCGGTGGAAGGCGTCGAGCAGTACAAGCTCCGCGAAGTCATCGACCACCACCGGCTCGGCACGCTCAACACCGCCTATCCGATTACGTTCATCAACAAGCCGGTGGGAGCGACGTCCACGCTCATCACGCAGCTGTATCAGGAATCGCGCATTCCGATTCCGAAGGACATCGCATCCATCCTGCTGTGCGGCATCCTGTCCGACACGCTCATCCTCCAGTCCACGACCGCGACGGACGCCGACCGGGCCGCGGCGGAATACCTTGCGAACATCGCCGACTTGGACATCCAGACGCTGGGAAGGGAGATCCTCACGGCGGGCAGCCACTTGGAGGGGCGCACCGTCAACGAAGTCATCCATCAGGATATGAAGGAATACCGCGAGGACAAGGCCGTCTATACGGTCAGCCAGATCGAAGTCGGCAACCTCGCCGAAATCCTCGACCGCAAGGACGAATTCCTGCAAGAACTGGAAGCGGAGCGCCGCGCCTGCAAGGGGATTTTCTCCGCGCTGCTCGTTACGGACATCACGCAGCTGAGCAGCATCCTGCTTCTGAAGGCGGACGAGAAATTCCAGCCGTTCGTCACATTCCCGCGGCTTGAGGAGGACGTCTACTTCCTCAAGGACGTGGTGAGCCGCAAGAAGCAGCTCATTCCGCTCATCAGCGAGCAGGTGGAGAATTCCGGACTGTAGCGGCAAAGGCGGCGCGGGCGCGGTGCAGGACGCATCCCGCCCGCTTCCATTTCCCGGCGTTTTACCGTATATTCTATTTCTAATAGAGCAACAACTTATTTATATCGATAGGAGACTTTCCATGGACACTCAATCCTCAAAGCGCCAGTTTTCAGGACTTACGCTCGCCTCCCTGTTCGGAATAACACTGCTGCCGTTCGTGCTGGCGCCAGCCTTCATGTGCATCGCGCGCATTCTGTCAATCAGGGAAATCGGAACCATCTTCCAGAATCCGTTCGTGATCCTCGTGCACTTGATCGCCCTGGCGGTTCCGTTCATCACGTGGCACTTTCTGACAGACCGGCTCAGCTCATGGAACGGAACGGAGCAGTCAACCGAATCCTGCAACACGTTCGTCAACGCCCTGCGGAAAATCATCCTCGGCTACAACTCCACGCTGTCCATCATCATTCCTGTGGTGATTGCGGCAACCTTGCGAATGCGGAACATCGAGCTGGCGGCGTTCGAGGACGATTCCGCGACGCCGCACCTCATCAGCATCTACTTCGGGCTGATACTGCTGCTTTCGTTCTCATTCTACACGACATATACGTCCTCGCTGGAGCATTCGCTCACCTGGCTGCCCTACGACAAGCGCTTCCAGACTTCCAGCAGCAAGGAGCGCCTCATCTTGATGACCAGCGCGAACATCATCGGCGCGTACCTGCTGCTGTTCGGCACGCTTTCCGTTCCGAAAATCATGGAATCCGACTCGTTCTCCGCGCTGCTTCCCATCCTGATTCCGGCGGTAATCATTTCAATCGCGGCAATCGCAATCACCACATCCTGCAATACGCGTGACATCCG
>CAMWPF010000047.1 GCA_947176045.1 uncultured Treponema sp.
TCGATTTTACGCTGTTCCCGGCGGAAATGGAAGTCATAAGCGGACTGAACAAAAACAAGCAGACAAACCCGACGAACGCCCCCGATAATTTTCCGTGGTAGAAATTCCGGCTTTTGAAAATTTCGCGAACCCCTAGCATTCCACCCTGTTTCCGTACAGCTCGTCGCCTGCGCGGTCGGGAATCGCGGGAATGGCTGCCGAAAGGGTGCGGAACAAGTCCGCGCACTTCTGCACCTGTGCGGACGATGGATTCAGGTAGTAATAGACGAGCGTTCCTTCCTTCTGCGCCGAAACCGAGGAGCGCGAAAGATGGACGGCGCGGCAGACATCGGCGACCCGGCGGCCGCTGCACGGTCCATCCATCAGCGTGAGGACAATCGAAAACCGGGTTTCGTCCCCGAGCTCGCTGAGCACGTCGAAGCACGAAACGAGCTTTGCCTTTACGGATGCAAGCTCGGATTCTGAAAGCGGCATTTCGTTCTGCTCGCTCCATGTGAACTGTTCTGCTCCGGAGGCTTTTTCAAAGTGGTATTTTGCAATGCCGAGATCGCACCTGACGAAAAATCCGATGCCGGGCTTCGCGCTCACCGTTCCGTCCTTCAGGCGGAATGTGAATTTCTGCTGGTTCAGCGCAGTCGGTGCAAGAAGCGCTGCATCGATTCCCCGCATGAACCAGTCGGGACGCTCGCTGTCCTTTGCAATCACCTGGTCTGCGCGCTTTACCGGGTGGGCGGCTCCCTGCGTCGTTCCGTAGCCGAGCACTATCACGCACAGAAGCGTCTCTCCGTCCGCCACCGTGAACGCGCCGGGAATCTTCGAGAACGTCATTCCGACCCAGCATGAATTGAGCCCGAGCATCTGCGCCAGAATGACAAGATGCACGCCCCAGTAGCCGAGCCGCTCCTCCGTGCCGGAAGCCTTTTTCCCGACAAGCGCGATGTAGTTCCGCACGCCGGAAAAATTGCCGTAATGGGCCTTGTCCGCATGGAACGCACCCGGCTCGTTCAGGACAAGCTGAATGTGCAGCCCCGTCTCTTTATTGATGCGCTTTATTTCGTCCCCAAGCGTTCCCGCCGCCTCCGCGCCAATCTCCCTGTCCGAAAATGCCCGCACCGCATGGCGCGCCTTCATCGCCTCAAGCTCATTCATCGCTGCCTCTTTTGGATTTCAGTTATATATTACAATAAATCAGGCGGATAATTTCAACCGTCCGAAAAAATCGGACAGATTGCTGGAGTGTTTGATTGCCGTCGGCTGCCGCGTTAAGTCTAAGTACGGCATTGTGTTCCGCCACAGGGAACGCATACCTTTGCGTCCGGCTATAAATCTGCCCGCGCGTTCTTTATGCATTCAGCCGCTCCTTGAGCGCGTCCTCCAGGGCAAACAGCACCTGCGCATAGTTTGTTTTGGCTTCCGCCGTTTCCTCGAAAAGTGCTTTGTACGGAATTTCGAAGCACCGGGCAAGCAGCTCAATTGTTTCCATCGAAGCACCGCGTGTTCCGTGCTCGATATGCATCATAAATGCCGTTGAAATGTCGATTTTCTTAGCAAGCTCTGCCTGCGACCAGTTGCGGAGCTGCCTGTATTTTTGTACATTCCTGCCGAAAATCTTCCGTATTCCTTCCATAAAACAAAAGAGTAAGACTGACAGATAATTATTGACATAGACTTTAGGATAGTGATTTTCTTATCTGAAAGATAGCAGAATCATTATCTGCAAGTTGTACAGCGATTACAAAAGGAGCGTTCGATGACAGAAGAGCAGAAGAGCAAATGTCATGCAATCATTCATTCCCATGCCGTTCTGGCAGGAGCGGGAAATGTAATTTTGGTGCCAGGGCTTGGAGTTGCCGCCGATATCGGAACGATGACGACAATGGCAATGGCACTTTCGGGAGTTTTTGGAGGAGGCATAGGAAAAGAAGTCGCGAAAAATATAGCAACTGCGACGCTGAAACGAACTGTATTGAAGCAGCCTATCAAAACCGCAGCCAAGGAACTTTCAAAGCTGATTCCCGGACTGGGACAAATTGTCGCGCCTTCGATAAGCGTTACAATGCTTGAAGCTGCCGGCTGGGCAATGGCGCACCAATTTGAAAAAGAAACCGGCAATTAAATTCTGTAAAGTGAGGTTCAATATGGCAGAAAGAAATGATAAACCGCGCAGATTTCGGGATGCCCGGGAAGACGCAACTGTCGGCAGCATTGAAAGAGATTATAGAAGACAAATACGGACTTCCGCCCGGAAGCGTTTCCATCAGAAATCCGGACGGAACAAATTCAAGAAGCGACAAGAAAATCGGCAACTTGAAGACCGATCACGAACAAAAATAAGCTATCCAATCTGCTTTCAAAAATTGGAAGCAGTTTATTTTAAACCTTGGATTCGTATATGTGCCGTTTTTTGCCAACGGAAAATTCTGCATCCGTTTCCTACATCTGCGGAAACTGCGGATTTTCATTTAAATCATCAGGAACTCCGAGCGTTTCTGCCAGTTCAAAAAAGGAACTGGAAAGCAGGCAGCATATCATTAAAGCTCCCCAGTTGAATATCGTCTGCCCGAACTGCAAAAGCTCACAAATAACAATCGCGTTTGGAAAATGGTATGAAAGATAAAAAAACGCGTTCCAGTTCTGAACCAAAACTGAAACATGTGGCAGCAATTGAGAAAATCATAGGAATTCTTTCATTTTTTACAGGAAAAATGATAAAATCCGGCGGAACAGAATCTGCCAACAAAGACCGATTGTAATTTCAATCCGCTTTTGCCATTCCTTGCGCCAAAACTCTCCACGTCCTACCGTTCAAGCTCTCCTGCGTAGTCAAGGATGCCGCCGATTTCAGTGATGTCCGTGTAGCCGAGGGCGGCGAGTTTCTGCGCGGCTTCCTTGCTGCGCCGTCCGCTCCGGCAGTAGACGAACAGGGGTTGAGCTGTGTCGGAGAGCAGCTCGCGGACGCTTTCCGCGCTGATTGTTTCGTTCGTGAGGAGCCGCGCGCCGGGAATATGCCCCTGCGCGAATTCGTCAGGGCGGCGCACGTCAAGCAGCACGAACTGTCCGTCCTCAAGCGCGCCCATCAGGGAAAGCCCTTCGCCCATGGAAACAGAACGGAAGCCGCCCCGGCTTCCTCCGTCCGCCTTGCCCTGCTTCGCAAAACAGCTGAAAAGACCGAACATACACACCGCCGCACAAAAGATTTTACAAAAACGCTTCATCGCAGATTCCCTTGAGCGCGTGAATGCTCCCGCAGCTTCTTGCAGCGCGCTGTCGCTGATTCCGCTTCCGCCTGAAACTCTATCTTCGGCTGCCTGACGCTTTTTCCTGCGTCTGGCTTTGCGGGGACGTTTTACAAGCTCCATCCCCTTCCGTCTCCCTACGCGGAGAACTCGTCTATCTGGCTGCCGATTTTTGTGATGGCGGTGTGCATCCGCTCGGTCATTGCGGTGAGGGAGTTGCCGGTCTCGTCGATGTGCGCTGTGCCTTCGCTCAGGTCGGCGACGCTGCCGTTCATCGAGGAAGTCATCTGCTGAAGCCGCCGCACTTCCTCCAGAATCGTCTGGTTGCCCGCGCCCATTTCTTCGGCGGCGCCGCGCACTTCAGCCGTGCTTCCGTTCATGGACTGGAGCGCGTCCGTAATCTGCCTTGAGCCGGCAAGCTGCTGCTCCATCGTCTCCCTGATTCCCAGCACGAGCGAGTCGGTGTCCTCAACCTGGTGCGAAACCTGAGCGAACGTTGCGCTTGCGTCCGTGGAAACCGCCGCCATTTCCGTTATGGAGTCCTTGATGTTGCCCAGCTGCTCGCCGATTGTCCGGGACTGCACCGAGGACGTTTCGGAAAGCTTTCTGATTTCATCGGCGACGACGCTGAATCCGCGTCCGGCGTTTCCTGCGTGGGCGGCTTCAATCGCCGCGTTCATGGCGAGCAGGTTCGTCTGGCTTGCGATTGCCGCAATCGTCTTGTTCGCCTCCTGAAGCATCACGGACTGGTCTTCAATCTGCTGGATGAGCGTGTTCACGGACTGCTGCTTGCTGATTCCCGCCTGCATGTTTTCCTGGAGCTCGCCGAACGACGACGCCATTTTTTCCACGGAGCCGTTCACGGATTGGATGCCGCCGATCATCTGCTCCACCGCCGAGCTTGCCTGCGTGATGCTTTCGGACTGCGACGCAATCATGCGGCCGAGCCCTTCGATGTTCGACGCAATCTGGTTCACTGCGCCCGCCGTCTCTTCAACGCTGGAGCTTTGGCTTTCAATCTGCTGCCGCACATCGTCGATGCTGGAAATCATCCTGCTGATTGCCGCCGATGTGTCCTGCACGCTCGCCGCCATGTCGCTGCCCACGGCGCCAAGCTCGTCCTTCGACTGCGTAACGCCCGTGATGATGCCGCGGATTTTCTTCATTTCTATGGAAAGCGTTTCGCCGAGCGCGCTTGCCTTCGCCTGCATATTGTTGACGACGACTGTGTTCAGAATCAGGCAGAGCGTGATGAGGACGGCGAGGACTGCCACGACAATCAGTATGCTCCTGCGGAGCTCGCCCGTGAAGTCGGAGACCGGCCCGCGCGCGACTATGTACCACGGCGTGATTCCCACGGAGCGGCTGGCGATGTAGGTTCCGCCGGAAAGCCGCGCGCCCGCGTCAAGCTGTTCCCTGCGCTCGCCGCTCTCATCGAAGTAGTTTGCAGCCATGATTTTGCGCGGATCGGAATTTGTTACGTATCTTCCCTTGCTGTCAATGATGGACGTCTCGCCGTTTTTCGAGACCGATATGTCCGCCGTTATCTTCGTCAGCTCGTCAAGCCCGATGTCGAATCCCGTGATGCCGACCATGGTGCGCGTGCTGTCGTACACCGCCTCCGTGAATGAAATGCAGTAGGCGTTCGTCCGCACGTTCAGGTACGCGTAGCAGAAGAGCTTGCCCTGCATCTTCTTCGCGCCGATATACCACGGCCGCGTGGACTGATCCCATTCGGCATCGGGCGGCGACCAGTCGTAGCTCATCACAAGCGTTCCGCCTTTCGGAAGCGGCGTTACCGTCGTCCAGTAGTATGACGCCGACTCGTACTGGCCTGCGATGCGGCGCAGGAGGTAGCTGATGAACTGGGGATCCTGATTGTCCCCGGTGAGCGCGGCGATTGAATGAAGGCTTGCGATGGCAGGCTCGAAGCAGTCCATAATCTGGCTTTCGGCAAGCTTCAGCTTTTCATCCGCGCTGCTGACGATGTTTTCGTCAATCATGCGGTTCGTGAGCCTGATGAATGACACGCTCGTAAAGACCGCCACCGCCGCAAGAGGAACAAAGCTCACGGCGAAAAGCGCCGGAGTAAGCTGAATTTTCTTTCGGGACTTCATAGTGCAAAAAATCATAGCGGAAATTGTTATGCTTGTCAATTGTATCATGGGGGGGGGGTAATGAAACTGAGCTTCTTTGATTCTTCTCCGCCGCCGCGCGGCGGGTGCGGGCGCGGAATTTTTCCGCGTTCCTCTGAAAGGCGGCCCGGTTCCGGCGGCCAGCTTGTTCCCGCTTCTTGACGGAAATCCCAGCCGTATGGTATCTTTTTTTGTGCTGTCAGTCAGGCGGTCATGTAACGCTCGATGCAATCCCCTGCGCCGCAGTCGAATACGCGTCTGAAAGAATCAGCATGGAGTATTCAATGTTCACTATTCAGAAAAAGCTTGTCCTGTTCAGTTCGTGCATCATCTTTGCGCTTGTGCTCCTTGTCATTTCCATCATCGGCTTTCACGTGCGGCGGTCGAGCCTCGAGCAGTTCCGCGGGAACATGGCGCGCGAGACGCTTCTTGTGGAAAACAGCATCAACCTGTTCTTTTCTGAAACGATGCGCAATGTGGAGCTGCTTGCGAACCATCCCGACGTGCGCCTTATAGATGAAGAAATCAATTCCTACGTCGACCGTCCGACGCTCACCGATTTGAAGACTGTCGCGCGCACGCCGCTTGAACGGAGGATTTTCACGCTTCTGCGCGGCGTATTCACGTCGCATCCGAACTATGTTGAAGTGTTCCTCGGAACAAAATGGGGCGGGAAGGTAACGAGCTTCGACGGAAACCAGACGGCGAACTACGATCCGCGCAAGCGCGCGTGGTACAAGGCGGCGACGGAGCAGCCGGACAGGACGGTCGTCGCCAAGGCATACCAGTCCACGCTCAAGATAGACGGCCGGCTTCCCATCGTCGTGTGTATGACGCGTGCCATCTTCTCTCCTGAGGGGGAGCACGTCGGAAACATGGCGATTGAAGTTTCGCTCGCGACGCTTTCGGATATGCTGTCCCGCTTCCGCATCGGAGATACGGGCTTCATCGTGATGATTCAGGACGACGGCGTGATCCTTGCCGACCCGCACGACGAGTCGTGCAACTTCAAGAACATCGCGGAGCTTGAGAACGCGGATGTCGCCGCGCTCGCGTCGGTTTCGTCGGGCGAGGCGAAGGTCCGCATGGACGGCGAGACGTGGCTTGCGAGCGTGCGCACTATCGAAGGCTTGAACTGGAAGCTCGTCGCGTTCATGCAGGAAAAGGAAGTGATGGCGGACTTCCGCGCAATCCTGTTCTGGATGAGCGTGATCGGCGCGGCGCTGTTCGTGCTGTTCCTGTTCGTTTCGGTCGTGTTTGCGACGCACATCACGAAGCCCATCCGCGCCATGAGCGCGCTTCTGAAGGCGGCGGCGCGGAACGACTGCACGGTGCGCATGGACGAAAAGGGCAGCGATGAATTCTCGCTGCTCGCCCGCGACTTCAACGCGACGTTCAGCACAATCGCCCGGTCCATTCAGACTGCCAAGGACCGCGCTGACGAAATGGCCGCTGCCGGACGCTCGCTTGCGGAGCATACGGCTTCTTCCGCAGGAACGCTGACGCAGATAGATTCAGGCATCGCCGTGATTCAGGGGCAGGCGTCGGCTCAGGATTCGGCGGTCAATGAAATGGCGGGAGCGGTGAAGGCGATAAGCGGCGCGGTTGAAAGCGTCTTTGAGTCGGCGGAAAGCCAGTCGGTGAGCGTTGACGAGTCGATGCAGGCGGTGAAGGCAATCACGGACAACATCGATTCTGCCGCGGACCTGTTCGAGCAGAGCGGGCGGCTGCTAGACGGCATGGTGGCGCAGACGGCTGAAGGGCGGGAGCGGCTTGCCAACGTGACGGCGACAATCGCGCAGCTGGCGGAAAAGTCAAGCTCGATTCTTGAGACGAGCAAGGTGATTCAGATGATTGCGAGCCAGACGAACCTTCTTGCCATGAACGCCGCAATCGAGGCCGCGCACGCGGGAGAGACTGGCAAGGGATTCGCCGTCGTCGCCGATGAAATCCGCAAGCTTGCGGAGCATTCCGACCAGGAAGGAAAGCGGGCGGCGCAGGTCATTCAGGAATCGCTTGAAATAATCACCGGCATGACGGCGGCGGGAAGCACGCTCGGCGAGGCGTTCGACAAGGTGTACGAATGCGCGGACAGAGTGCGCGCCCACGAGAATTCGATGGCGGAGGCGATGAAGACGCAGCGGCAGTCCGGCGCGGACGTGCTCGGCGCAGTGCGCGCAATCAGCGACGCAAGCAGCAGGACGCGCGCAAGCTCGCAGGAGTGCATGGACAAAGGGCGGCTGCTGACGGAAAAGCTGACGCAGCTGGATGCCGTTGTCGAGGCAATCCGCGAAGGAACATACTCGATGATAAACGGCGTGCAGACCATCGGACTGTCCGTGCGCGAAATGGATGCCGTCGCGCAGCAGAACAAGGACAACATCGCCGCGCTCCTTGCGGAAATGGGCCGGTTCACGGTGTAGGGATGTGCAAGCCTGTTGCTGCCGCGCGTGCTTTCCTGCGGACGCTTTTTGCGCAGGATGGTACGCGCGCCGCCCGAACGGCGATTGTCTTTCCGAATGCGGCGTTCGGCGCGCTTTTGCGGACTTCGTCTGTTCCGCGGGCGAACGGACTTCCGCCGTATGTTACGAACGGCACAATTGTCTTGCCGGAAAAATCATGCGCCTCAAGGAACGTGAGAACCGGGGCGGGAGCGTGTCCGCACCACAGCGGATAGCCGATAAAAACCACATCATAGCCGGAAACGTCCGCCGCCTCGCACTCGATTTCGGGACGCGCGCCGCGCCTGTACTCGTCCTTCGCGCGCTTCATGTTCGCCTGCTTTTCGGCAGGATACGGCTCCCGGGCAAAAATCCGCGCAAGCGTTCCGCCCGTCTCCGCTGCAATCTCCTGCGCCACTTTCTCCGTGTTTCCGCCCTTGCTGAAATACGCCACAAGCACGCGCCCGTCCTGCGCAAAACTTTCCGCCGCAAACGCCAAAACCATCGCAACCAAAACACACTTCTTCATTTTCAACCTCCTATAAAAAGTCAAGAAGGAAATTTCAATTTCCTTCTTGACTTTTTACCTGCGCGTAAGCGCAGATGTAAAACATGCACATTCGCGCTTTGCGCGAATGTGTCAAGCAAAAGTGTCGCGCCATCCGTGCGACGCTTTTGCTTATCCCCTCCTATAAAAAGTCAATGAGGAAATGTCTATTTCCGATTTGACTTTTTAGGCATTTCCGCAACGCAGTGAGGAAATGCAATCAATAAGAAAGTTCGCAACGCGAACTTGTGAATAAAAACCGTGACGGCATCTTCGGCACGGTTTTTATTACACTCCTATAAGA
>CAMWPF010000048.1 GCA_947176045.1 uncultured Treponema sp.
GGCGCATCGCCTGACTTGATGAAGGAAATGTTGATGTTCCGGCAGCGGCCGGTTTCGTCCTTGACAAGCTTTTCCAGCTCCTGCTGGATGGCGAGGCGCACCGTCCGTTCCGCCGCGGCAGGCGACAGGATTTCGCCGCAGTCGATGGACACCCAGATTCCCCGGATCTTCTTCCGGTAGGAATTGGCGTCAAGCTCCACTTCGACGGCGGCGGCTCCGAACGACGTCGAATAGAACGGCGTTCCGGAAAAGGATTCCTTGTTCCACTGGCGCTTCATCGCCGGAGTCGGCGTCTTCTTCGCCGTGATGGGAAGCGGCGCATGGAAGCGCTTCCGTTTGATTTCCGCGCAGCAGCGGCGGAGCAGCATGGTCATGATGCTGATGTCGCTGTACAGCGATTCGGGCAGCGCCGTCTGCTCCATCGAGGACGCCTCCGAATCGATGACGATGGCGTTCTGGTCGAATTCGAGGATTTCCGCGGCAAGCTTCGTCCAGATTTCTCCGACAACGGCGGACGGCGCGACGGCGTGGATTGCCAGCGTTCCGTCCGTGTTGAGCGTTACCTCCATCTTATGCTCGCACGGATGCAGGTGCGTGCCGTAGAAGTAGGCGCCGTCGTAGGCGCACGACATTCCGATGCCGCGCCGCGGAAGCGCGAAGAACGTGTGCTTCTTTTCGATGGAATTGATGCGGTAGGAGGAATACTTGCGCAGGAAGTCGCTGTGCTCCATGAGGTCCGCGATGACTTCCGCCTGGCGCTGGACTTTGAACTGGAACGGCGCGCCGACTTTGCCGAAGTTGCGGCTCCGCAGTTCCGCGGGAAGCAGGTTCGTTTTGTCGGCAAGCTGCTGGATGTGGTTTTCGATGGCGAAGAACGCCTGGGAGTCGATCATTTTCGGAGAGAACGAGGACGGCGGCGCCGCGGTGGAGTGGACGCGCGTGGAGACGTACAGGCTTTCCGGATTGTAGAAGCTTGCCGCGGCGATGGTCAGCCTGTCGGCGATGTCCTGTGCGAACGGATTCGCATAGCCGGCATCCGCGTCAATGCGGATTGCCATCGCCTGTATGACGCCGTTCTTGTCGACGGCAGTCCGATAGGAGAACCACGTCTTCAGCCCCTGCTTCATGAAGCGCTCCTGCTCGCTTTTGGAAAGCGTGAGCTTGACCGGGCTTCCCGAACGGACTGCCGCGACCGCCGTGTGGACTGCAAGCGCTGAGCAGCGCCAGACGCCGGTGGTGTTGCCGCCGCGCGAAAGCGTCTTTTTGATTTCGATATGCTCCTCGTCGATGCCGAGCGCCGTGGAAAGCGCCTGCTGCAGATGGGACGGCCATTGCGTCGCTGTGAGGACGGTGAGCGTCGCGCCGTCCTGATGGCACAGCGCGCCGCTGCGCTCCAGCCAGTCGGGAACAGCTTCGTCGTGCACCCAGCTGCCGGAAATGTCGAGTCCGGCTTCCGTGAAGGACGCCTCGGCTTCCTCCGGCGCTCCGCAGTTCTTGAAGATTCCGGAGCGCACGGTGCGTTCGGCGAGGACCGCCATGCTGTGCGCCTTGTTGAAGCCGCCCGCGCCGCCGCCGGCAGCCGGCGGATCCAGCACGGCGCCTGCACCAGATGTTTCCGGCCGGCCGGCCGGCACAGGAAGGAGGCTTCTGCCGTCCGCCGCGCCGCTGTCGAACGCAATGAAGGTTTCCTCGGCGAATTTTCTGACGAGCGCCGGATCCGGGCCGACCATGATTCCCACCGGCTCCCCGGCATAGTGGACGCGCTTTGTGCAGAAAATTTCCGTGTCCGTGCCGAGCGTGCGCAGGACGTTCTCGCCGGGAATGTCGCGCGCCGTGAACAGGCGGTACGCTTCCGGCAGGCTGGGGGGAGTGATGTTCGTGATGCTGCCGCTGCCGGAAGGACTGCGCACGAGCGCGGCGTACAGCATTCCGCTCCTGCTGCTGTCGCAGATGTATTCCTTGGCGCGGTACGATTTTCTGACGGCGGACGCCTTCTTCCGCCGGGGCTTCTTTGGTTCAGGCATGATGCTCCCTTCCTATGTGTGCGACGGCTTCGACGACCTGCGCCGCCATGGAGTCGGTCATGTCGGGCCATAACGGCAGCGTGATGGTCGCGCTGTACGCCTCCTCCGCCCGGGGGAAGCGCTCCGCCCGGAAGTCCGGGTACAGTTCCTTCCAGTACGTGAAATGGAACAGCGGAATGAAGTGCATGGAGATGCCGATGCCGCGTTCCTGCAATAGCTCCGCGAAGCGCCGGCGGCTGATGCGGAGCCGTTCCGGCACGAGCCGGAGCAGGTACAGGTGCCACGCGTTTCCGGCGCCGTCCGGCGGCACGCGGACGAAGTCGAGTTCGGAGAACGCCTTGTTGTACAGCTGCGCGATGCGCGTCCGCCGTACGCAGAATTCCCAGGCGCGCTTGAGCTGGCAGCGGCCGATTGCGGAAAGGATGTCCGGCAGGTTGCACTTCCAGCCCGGCGCGACGATGTCGTATTCCCATGAGGCGCGCGGCGACGTGTAGCGGTCCCACGCGGTGCGGTCCATGCCGTGCATCCGCATGGTCGCCATGCGGCGGGCGATGCCGGGGCTGCGCGTGCAGACCATGCCGCCTTCCGCCGTCGTGATTGTCTTTGTCGCGTAAAATGAGAAGACGCCGGCATCCGCAATGGCTCCCGCCGCTCCCAGCGCCGTCGGCGAGGGGAAGGAGTGCGCCGCGTCCTCGATGATTTTGACGCCGTACTGCGCGCCGAGGGCGCAGAGCCGCTCCATGTCGCAGACGACGCCGGCGATGTGCACCGGCACGACGGCCTTGATCCTGCGCTCCGTGTCCGCCGCCAGCAGTCCGGCGACGCGCTCCGGGTCGATGTTGTAGCCGTCCGCCGAAATGTCCGCGAATACGACGTCCGCGCCGAGGTGCCGGGCGCACATCGCTGTGGAGGCGAACGTGTACGGCGTTGTGACGACCGCCGTTCCCGGGGCGACTCCGCAGGCCTCCATCGCGAGCATCATGCCGCTCGTGTTGGAATTTACCGCGAGGCTGGCGACTGCGCCTGCGTCAAGGCCTGCCGCGGCGCGCGCGTTCTTGACGTCGGGCGTGTCGCAGCCGTTCATGAACGCGGAGAATTCCTGCTCGAATTGCAGGGTCTGCGTGCCGGTCGTGAGCCAGCCGGAGCGCAGGACTGCGAGGACGGCGTCCTCCTCCGCGCGTGAAATGGACGGCCGGGAGAACGGAACGGACGGAATGCGTTCAGCCATGGAGCGCCTCCGCCGTCTGTCCGGCGCCCTCCGCCTCCGCGGCGGACTGCCGCAGGGACGGAAATTCGGCGCTGAGGATTTCGGAGAGGAGCGCGCGGTTCCGGTAGCGCGCGGCGTCTGCCGGAGCGCCGCCGTCCGCGATGCAGATGGGGCGGAGCGCGTCCAGCAGCGCGTCCAGCCTTCCGTCCGGATACGGGCTGTTCGTCAGGCGCAGGATTTTCGGGAATTCCGTCTGGTGGGGATCTTCCTCCGCAAGCCACAGCGGCTCGACGGCGCGCTCGCCCTTCCTGCTGCCGATGATCTTGATGCCGATGTCGCGGTACGGCTCCAGCCCGTTGAACTGGATGAGCTGCTTCGCGATGTCGATGATTTTGAGCGGCTCGCCCATGTCGAGCAGGTAGGATTCGCCGTTTTTTCCGACGCCGCCCGCCTGCAGCACGAGCGAGCAGGCTTCGGGAATCGTCATGAAGTAGCGCTCCATGTCGGGCGAGGTGACGGTTACCGGGCCGCCGTTCGCGATTTGCTCCATAAAAAGCGGAAGGATTGAGCCGCGCGAGCCGAGGACGTTCCCGAAGCGCACGAACATGAACTGTCCGCCGCCGGATTTCCGCGCCGTGTCGAGGACGAGCTTTTCGCAGAGGAGCTTGGAGACGCCGTAGACGGAGACGGGCTCCACCGCCTTGTCGGTGGAAATGAGGACGAAGCGCCGCACGTTGCAGCGGAGGCTTGCGTCCAACAGGTTCTTTGTGCCGAACACGTTGTTCCCGATGGCGGCGACGGGATTTTCCTCCATGAGCGGCACGTGCTTGTACGCCGCGCAGTGGAACACCACGTCGCACCGCGTCTTGGCGATGATGTAGTCCGTGTAGGCGCGGTCGGCCATGTCGCCGATGATCGGGACGATGGTCGATTTTTCGCCGACGCCCTCCTGCTGGAGCAGGCGCAGCTCGCGGTCTATGTGATAGATTGAATTCTCGCCGTGTCCGAACAGGTAGAGCCGCTCCGCGCCGCCGGAAAGCAGCTGCCGGGCAAGCTCCGAGCCGATGGAGCCGCCCGCTCCGGTGATGAGGACGCGCTTTCCCCGCAGGTAGGCAAGGCTTTCGCGCAGGGAGATGGTTACCGGCGTCCGTCCGAGGATGTCCAGCGGATCGATTTCGCGTGTCTGGACGAGGTGCGCCGTGCCGTTGATGACTTGCGAGATTCCCGGCAGGATCTTGATGCGCGGACAGCCGCCCGACCGCAGGATTTGGTGGATTTCGCGGATGCGCTCCACCGGGGCGCTCGGAATGGCGATGATCGCCTCGTCCTTCTCGTCGAACCGGAGCAGCGTCGCGATGTTCGCAATCGGCCCGAACACGGGGATGCCGTCGATTTCCGTTCCGACAAGCTCCTTGTCGTCGTCCAAGAACGCGGCGACCGAGCCGAATACTTTCTTCCGCCTCACGTCCTCCGCGAGCGTCTGTCCGGCGAATCCGGCGCCGATGATGTACAGATGCCTTTCATCTTTGTTCGTCATTTCGTACTGTCCCAAAACTGCACTATATCACAGCGGGCGGATTTCTTCAATTCTGTGCGCGCCGCCGCCGCTGCATCGCCCTGTCCGGCGTGCCGTCCCCGTCTTGTCCTGCGCCGCGGCGCAGGGTGAAAAATGTACTAAACACGCCCGTCGGAGAATCCGATGATAAAAAGGAAGTGAACCAAGTGTGGGGTGTTGATATGGGGAAAAAACTGCTTGCCATAGCGTTCTGTCTTGCCGCCTTCGGACCGGCGGCCTTTTGCGGCAGCCTTTCGTTTCAGATTGTGCAGCACAACGACAGCCTGAGCGACGTCTGCAAGTCGGCGCTGATCATCGAAGATGAAATTTTGAATTATTTTTTTGACGCGGGATACATCGTTACGAACGTTCCCGCCGCGATGTCGTCCTCCGCTGTTCAGGACGAGAAGCTGTGGCAGTCAGGCTGCAACGAGGCGGCCGGCGGTTCGTTCGACCAGTTCGTGCAGATCCACCTGTATTTCAACAGTTCTGAATCCAAGCCTGAGCGCGTCGCGCTCGGAAGCATCGACCGTGTTTCATGGAAGGTCGGCTCGGTGATGAACGGAAACATTGTCGTCGAAGGCAGCAGGGACGTCGAAAAGCCGATGGGCGCAGACAGCGAGCGGAACGTCCGCGGATTCGCCGCGGATTTTGCCTTGTACATTCAGCAAATCCTTGGATCAAAGGCGTAAGGAAGGAGCACCATGAAAAAAAATGCAATTGTGGTTTTCACACTGCTGGCTTGCAGTTTTGTTTTGACGTCGTTCAGTCCGTCCCTTGACGGACGCGCGGTGGTTGCCAGAGCCGGAACGCTTCCCAAGGGAATTTTCGCGAAGACGGTCGGCTATCTGCCGGGCGACAGCATCAGCGTTACGAACCTCACGAACAAGACGACGGTGGACGTCCTTGTCGTCGGCTCCGTCGATCCGACCGAGGGGGTTGCCATCCTGCTTTCGCCGGAGGCGGCGGATCTTCTGGGACTGGAAGCCGGCACGAACGCCGTCGTGAAGATCACGAAGCGCTCGGGGCAGCTGGACGAAACGGTTTCCGGCACCGCCGTCATTGGAAATGCGCCTGATTCGCCCGATGCGGAACGGCTGGTTGAGTCCGACGATGCCGGAGAGGCGGCCGCGGAAGCTGCTGAGGATGAGGCGGTGGAAGTGGAAGTAATAGAAGAGGCCGCTGAGGAAGATGAAGAGCTTGATGAATTGGACGAACTCTTTGACGAAGGCGGACTGGACGGCTTCGATGAGGATGAGCTGGATGAACCCGACTGGCTTGCAGATCCGGAAGATGACGAGGAGGCCGTCCTTCCTGGAGCGGATGTAGAAGTGGAGGAGCCGCTTCCTCCGGCGGAAGCGCTTGGCCCGCTTGAGGAGGACGAGGAGGCTGCGGACGATCCGTTCGAACGCGTTTCAGACGAGCCGCTTCTTGAGTATGACGGCGAGGACGGACTGGACGATGAGGACGGCGAGGCTGCCGCGCCGCATGGCGGGGAGCCGGAGGAAGCCGTAGCGGCGGCGGTGGAGCTTGACGAGCTGGATGAACTTGACGAACTGGATGAGTTTGAGTTCGATGGATTTGATTCGGAAACAGCCGGACTGTCAGAAGCGGCGGACGACGTGCCGCCTGTCCAGGACGTTTCAGACGAGCCGGAGGTCGAGACGGTTTTTGAGGAGCGCGTCCAGGAGGATGTGCTTGCGGACGCCGCGCCGTCCGTGCCTGTGGAAGGCGAGTGCGTCGCCGCGGACGACCTTTCCGAGCCGGAGCCTCCCGCCGCCGAAACTGTTTCCGTGGACGTGCTGCCTCCGATTGATCCGGTTGGAATGCAGTGTCCGCAGCGGGAGCGGGACGAGGTGTGCGTTGCGAAAAATCCGTTCGACGAGGAGAAGGATATAAACAAGCCGTTCGTGTTCGAACTGTGCGAAAGCGACTGCCCGGAGGCGGTTTCTCCGCCGGCGGAACCGGCGGAAGCCATTGCGGACAGTCTGGAAGACGGCGGCGAAGGCCCGCTCAGCATCGTGCTTGTTCCAACCGAGCCGAATCCGCCGGAAGATGCCGGACTGGAGCCGCCGTCCGCCGCGCCCGAAAAGCCGGCTCCGGCCGGAGATTTCTCGCAATATATAGTGGGAAGCCTTTCCGGGCTGGAGCGCGGAATGTATTACGTGCAGATTGCCGTGTACTCCGAACAGGGCAACATCCGGACGGTGTTTGAAAAGTACGGCGCCTCCTATCCGATCGTGCTGGTGCCGCTTTCCTCCGGCAGGGGGATGCAGGTGCTCATCGGTCCGCTGAACATGGACGAGTACGGCGCTGTCCTCAACCGGTTCCGGTCGGACGGATTCAAGGACGCGTTCCTGCGCAAGATACGGTAGCATGCGGGCCGCCTGCGGCGGCTCCGCGCGCTTTCAGGGCGGCTGTACGGCCGCCTTTTTTTCGTGTTGATAAAAACAGGTGATAGTGCTACACTGATTCCCGTTCGGCGCTGAAAGGAGCCGGTTTCTGCGAGGTGGAAAGTATGGGAAAGAATCTTGATTGGGCGAATCTGGCGTTCGGCTACATGAAGACGGACAAGCGGTTTGTCGCGGAATTTCGGAACGGCGCATGGAACGACGGAATCCTGACCGGGGACGACCAGATAACGATGACGGAGTGCGCCGGCGTCCTTCAGTATGCGCAGACATGCTTCGAGGGGCTGAAGGCCTACACGACTGCGGACGGACGCGTCGTCACGTTCCGCCCGGACTTGAACGCCGAGCGCATGGAGCGCACCTGCGCGCGCCTCGAGATGCCCGTGTTTCCGAAGGAGCGCTTCGTGCAGGCGGTGCTGGACACCGTCCGCGCGAACATGGACTGGGTTCCGCCGTTTGGAACGGGCGCGACGCTCTACATCCGTCCGTATATGTTCGGCTCCAGCGCCGTCATCGGCGTGAAGCCCGCCGAAGAATACCAGTTCCGCATCTTTGTGACGCCGGTCGGCCCGTACTTCAAGGGCGGCGTCAGGCCGATTACCGTCCGCATTTCTGATTTGGACCGCGCCGCGCCGCATGGAACAGGCGACATCAAGGCGGGGCTGAACTATGCGATGAGCCTGCACAACATCATGGACGCCCACCGCAACGGCTTTGCGGAGAATATGTACCTTGATCCTGCGTCGCACACCTACATTGAAGAGACCGGCGGCGCGAACATCCTGTTCGTTACAAAGGACGGAACGCTGGTCACGCCGAAATCGAACAGCATCCTGCCGTCAATTACGCGCCGCTCGCTCCTCCACGTCGCGAAGGAATATCTGCATCTTGACGTGGAGGAGCGCCCGGTCCGCAAGGACGAGCTTCCTTCGTTCGAGGAGTGCGGGCTGTGCGGCACGGCGGCGGTCATTTCTCCGATTGGAAGGATCGTCGATCATGATTCCGAAGTCCTGCTTCCGTCCGGCATGGAGGAGATGGGGCCTGTCCTCGGCAGGCTGCGCGAGACGCTCACCGGCATCCAGATGGGCGAAATCGAAGCGCCCGCCGGCTGGATTTACGAAATCAAATAGCGGTGCGTCGGAAGCGCGCGGAACCGATGACGGTGCTTTTATGGGAGGAAGCCGCCCGGCTTCCGCAGCAGACTGACGGCGGGCGCGGCGTCTTTTCTCATGGCGCGGCGGTCGCCGTCGGTAGCTTTGACGGCCCCCACAGAGGGCACGGCGCGCTGTTCTCCGCCGTGCGGGAGCATGCCGCCGCGTCCGGCTGCGCGCCGGGCGTCGTGACGTTCGCGCGTCCTGTTGCGGGAATCCGGCAGGACGCGGGCTACCCGGGCGACATTGCGACCCTTGCGCAGCGCCTCGCCGAATACGGTCGGCTCGGGCTTGCGTTCGC
>CAMWPF010000049.1 GCA_947176045.1 uncultured Treponema sp.
TCGAATACAAACGCGCGGCTGCGTTTGAGATACGGCAGCGGCGTTTTTGAAACGTCATCCCCGCTGGAAAAAACAGAAACGACAATATCATTGTGGGACTTCTCCACAACATACTGGTATTCCGCGCTTCCGCGATTCACGATGCAGAAATAGCGGCACCGTCCGACGCGAGGCGCATCAATCTTTTGCACATGGGAGAATCCAACAAGCGAGACATCGCCGAACGCAATCCAATCATCAGCGTCCGTCTTCCTGCCATAAACAGAAAAGGGGATATTTTTGTCCGACGTATAGTTGCGCACCTTCACATAATCACGAAACGAACCAGGAATTTCATCCGCTGCAATAACGATTCCGCGCGCTCCTTCCCAGTCTGGCAGCCGTTCATCATGAAATACATGCGGCTGTGCGGCCAACGCCGCAGCCAGCGACATCATCATGCATAAAAGGCAGTTCTTCCTCATCATTCCACCTCGATTCAAGACTTGAATACAGTATACCAGAAAATAGGGAGACAACCAATGCAATTTCGCCTTGTTCATAGATTGCTCTTTGACAACCATTCGCGCGCATGCCTTCCGTTTTCGTGCTATACTGTCCGAACCACGCACGGAGGAATGCATGCCGCCCAGACTTGACACGCGCTTTGCGCCGATCACCGCAAACCCGGCGCGCCGGGATGACTACGTCGAAATCGCGCCCTGCGGCGCGCTCGCGCCGTATGTCCGCTGCTTCTGGGGAAGCCCCGGCAGGCGGACGGACGCTCCGGCGTCGGGCGGAACGCGGCGCACGCTGGTGGTTCCCGACCTCTGCATGGACATCATCGTCTCCGGGAACGGGCGGACAGGCGCGGCGGACTGCTCGTTCTGCGGCATCAACGACGCGCCCTTCTACGCGGAGGAACGCGGGGAATTCCGCTTCGGAATCAGGTTTTACGCATGGAGCGCGGCGCTGTTCTCGGCGGAGCGCATGGACGGCGCGCTGAACGCCCTCTCCCCCGCCGACGCGTATTTTCCTGGATTTTCCGCGGAGCTTTCGGAGCGGCTCTGCGGCGCGGACGGGATTTTTGAACGCGCGCGGATTGCGGAGGCGTTCCTCCTGAAGCGTCTGGACGAAGGCCGCGGGCATCCTTCCGTCATGAACGCCGTCAGCCGCATCATCAGGCGCAGCGCGCGGACGGACGTCGCGGCGCTTTCCGCCGGCTGCGCCGTCAGCCAACGGACGCTCGAGCGCCGCTGCATGGAAGGCGTCGGCGTTCCGCCGAAGACGCTGCTCAGGCTCGTCCGATACCAGCTTCTGTGGCAGGCGTGCCTCGCGCCGGGCTTCTCCGCGCTGGACGCCGTGGAGCGGCTGGGATTCTGTGACCAGTCCCACCTCCTGCGGGAATTCAAGAAGTTCCACGGAATGACGCTCGAAGCGGCGCGCGCGGCGTACTTCGGACAGCTGGCGGAACGCCTGCGGCAGCCCGAAAATGGTGCGGAACTGTCGCATTTATCCAAGACGCGCACGCGCATTCGTGCGATACTGGAGCCATGAACGACGAGACAATCAAAGACAAGGACAGCGGGCCGGCGCACGATGTGAGCGTCTGCGGAACAGACTGCGCCGCCTGCCGCTGCCGCGGGACGCTCTGCAAAGGCTGCAGCGCCTGCGGCGGGAAGGTGTTCCACGCCGGGGGCGGCGTCTGCCCCATCTACAGCTGCGTGAAGGAGCGGCGCGGACTTTCGGACTGCGGACGCTGCGGACAGCTTCCCTGCGGAATCTGGCGGAGCACGCGCGATCCCGCGTTCACGGACGCGGAATTCGAACGGAGCATCGCCGAGCGGATCAAGACGCTTTCAGACATCAGGCGGACGGAAGGAGCGGAACATGGCGGACGCTAGGGAGCTTGCGGAATTTGTGGAGGACCAGCTGCGCGGACTGGACGGCGTCCGGAAAATCCCCATGATGGGCGGCTGGATCTTCTATTATCAGGAACGGATTTTCGGCGGCATCTACGGGCCGGGCTTCATGGTGAAGGACACGGCGGCGGCGCGGGCGGCGATGCCCGGAAGCGAGCCGCAGCCGCCCTACAGCGGCGCGCGCCCCATGCTCCCCGTTACGATTCTGGACGACAGGGAGCGATTGCAGGCGATGGTCCGCGCCATGCTTCCCGAACTGCCCGAGCGCAGGCCCCGCGCGCGGCGGTGAGTCCGCGAACCACTTCATGAGGACGGCGGAAATCAGGTCGTCATGGTTCCCGATGCAGTGGAATGAAACAGCTCCCGCTATGACACGGCAGCCAGATGGAACGCACATGTACACATATTCAAGCGATTCTGGGGAAATTCCGTCGATACGGCCGGGCTATGCAGAATATGGCAGTCCATGCAACTTCCTGATTCCAGAACTCAAGCAATAATGCGCTGCGGCGCGGATGTTCCGCGCCGCAGCCTTCTGCCAGAACGGACGCCCGCCCTACAGCCGGACGTCCGCATATTCTTCAGGGCGGCGCTCAAACTCGCGGGCGACGAATGAGCACGCCGCCTTGATTTTCGCGCCCGAACGCGCCGCCTGCTCCGCGACGCACTTGACGAGCCGCCGCGCGATTCCCTGCCCGCCGTACGCCGCGTCCACTTCGGTGTGGTAGACCGTCCAGATCCGCCCGTCCGCCGAAAAGTCGCACTCGCCGACACGCGTTCCGCCGTCATACGCCGCCGCCCGCGTCCCCTCAAATCTGATTTCAATCATGCCCTGCTCCTGCGTCGATAATTGGACGCCCGATCTTCCGATATTCATCATAACGATTGATGAAACTCCGATTTTCAAGCCTTTGTTACCATACCGATTGGAAGAAAATGCGGTTTCCAGCCTTCGTCGCCATGACGATTGGCAAAAATCCGTTTTTTCAGCATTCATTACCGTAACGATCGGTTGAAATATGCTTTTTCAATCTTCGTCATCATAACGATTGATGAAACTCCGGTTTTCAAGCCTTTGTTACCATACCGATTGGAGAAAATGCTGCTTCCGGCCTTCGTCATCGCACAATCCGCCGCGTGCAGTCAGTCCGCCTCGTCGCGGTACACGTCTGCGGTCAGCACCTCGTGGCCGCAGCGCCGGACGAAGCGCTTCAAGTCGTCAAAGCTGATGGAAATCGACGCCGTGTTCCTGAGCGGATGGACAATGACGCGCCCGCCCTCGAGGTTTTTGTCGAACAGAAGGCGCACGCGGCAGTCCGTGTCGAACATGACGCACAGCGGTGAGACCGAGCCGGGCGTGATGTGCAGGAGCTGCCACAGCTCGTCCGCGGAACAGAAGCTCAGCCGCCCCGTTCCGAGCCGCCGGGCAATCTTTCCCAAATCCGCGCGCCGGTGGAGCGCCATGCTGACAAGCGCGTACCGCCCGCCCTTGTCGCGGACGAACAGGTTCTTGACCTCCGTTCCCGGCAGCGTGATTTCAACGCCCGCGCCGTCCTTCTCCGAGAAAATCGCCCGGTGCTCCTGCATTTCGTAGGAAATCCCCAGCGACGAAAGGATGTGAAGGATGTCGGGCTGCTCCGGCTCAGAATCCGTCATCCGCACCGGCAATGCATACAACTTGGACATATACACTTAATTTACAACAAAATGCAGTATTTGTCTAAAACACCGCCGTCCGCCGAAAGGTTGCCGAATCTACAACAGCAGAAATTGTATATTTGTCTTAAACTCTTGCGGACGTTCCGGCGATTGAGATCTACAACAGTAGAAATTGTATATTTGTCTTAAACTAAGGGGGTACGACGATGACACAGAATCTACAACAGTAGAAATTGTATATTTGTCTTAAACAAACAGCTCATTGCCGCGGTTTCCAAATCTACAACAGTAGAAATTGTATATTTGTCTTAAACAGACGCGCTGGGCGCCCTCGGAGAAATCTACAACAGTAGAAATTGTATATTTGTCTTAAACTAGCTTGAGTGTGGAATCTTTGGAAAATCTACAACAGTAGAAATTGTATATTTGTCTTAAACGCTCGTCCGGAGCTTACTAACTTTATATCTACAACAGTAGAAATTGTATATTTGTCTTAAACTTCCAGGACAGCCAGGACTACACAGAATCTACAACAGTAGAAATTGTATATTTGTCTTAAACGATGATAATCACATCGGGAACAAACCCATATCTACAACAGTAGAAATTGTATATTTGTCTTAAACCGAGCTTGACAGCATTGCGGAATCTGATCTACAACAGTAGAAATTGTATATTTGTCTTAAACATTTCAGCCTTCGCCTTCCCGCATTTATCTACAACAGTAGAAATTGTATATTTGTCTTAAACGGTTCATCCTTGCGTGTGGCGATACGATCTACAACAGTAGAAATTGTATATTTGTCTTAAACCTATAATTGGAAGAGGTGCATATGAATATCTACAACAGTAGAAATTGTATATTTGTCTTAAACGGGTTTACTGTATGCCACGATTGATGATCTACAACAGTAGAAATTGTATATTTGTCTTAAACAATCAATGTAATTCTGCACCATAGGATCTACAACAGTAGAAATTGTATATTTGTCTTAAACGACAGAGAGTGGTGGCTCAAGTTTTTCATCTACAACAGTAGAAATTGTATATTTGTCTTAAACGTAATCTTCTTCCCATCAGTCCTTGCAATCTACAACAGTAGAAATTGTATATTTGTCTTAAACATAATTGGAAGAGGTGTATATGAATGATCTACAACAGTAGAAATTGTATATTTGTCTTAAACCAAGTAGATAGTTGGCGTCTGAGATGGATCTACAACAGTAGAAATTGTATATTTGTCTTAAACAGCCCATTCACCAAAGCCGTATATTTATCTACAACAGTAGAAATTGTATATTTGTCTTAAACTGCCAGAACCTCCATCAAGTTTTTTTTGATCTACAACAGTAGAAATTGTATATTTGTCTTAAACGCTACTGCATAAGCGTTGCTGACGGATCTACAACAGTAGAAATTGTATATTTGTCTTAAACTTTCAGAATCAGCTTTTCGTTCCTCAATCTACAACAGTAGAAATTGTATATTTGTCTTAAACAAGTCTTTTCTCACAAGAACTTTCTCATCTACAACAGTAGAAATTGTATATTTGTCTTAAACACTCCACGAACCATATACAATGCTCGATCTACAACAGTAGAAATTGTATATTTGTCTTAAACTACAATCGTCGGAGTGAATTTCATTGATCTACAACAGTAGAAATTGTATATTTGTCTTAAACTCTAACCTTTGTACAACAGTACGGTTTTGTGCTGTATTTTGCATTTGTTGCGTCAAAATAAGCGGTTTTAAAACGTTTCATTCCGAAAACTCCCGGTAAGACTCGGGGTTTGCAATTTTATTCAATTATAAACACGTCGGTTTCTTCGTTTTTGGCATAGCCGTAGCACTTTTTTCTGCACGTTGCCGACAACTCAAATAATATCACAGAATCATCTTCTGTAAAAGCCCTCATGTACACATTTTCTATCTCATTTTCAATATTTTTCAGCACCGTTTCGCTGTTGTGAATCTCAAAAACCGAATATTGCAGCCGAAAGCCGAATTTGCTCAAAAATTTCGCAAATTTCGTCCGCACTTTGTCGTCACATATATCATAACTCACCAAAAGCATTTGTTTTTCTCCTTTAATTTCTCTTTTTTCTCAGGCGGTCCCCTTCGGTCGTAACCTGCGGTTGCTTCCTCCGGGTCGGGCTTTCCGCACTTCCGTACGCACTTCGTGCTATCTCCATCCTCCTCGTCGCTTCGCTCCTGCGGTGAACCGCTCCGCGGGTGCTCCAATCCCTACCGCAGAAAATTCTATTACTTTTTCTATTTCTTGAAAAGTAACCTGAAAGCGATAACGAAAGTTGGCAGACAGATGTTCATAACGAAGATACTGGAATATTGTAGACAATAGACGACAATTATGATATATATGGATATGCTATGAAAAGCGTTTCACAACCATCTTTATTTGATTTTGCAATACATACTGACAATAAGAAAATTGTTGTTCCTCCGATAAAGTGCCAGGGAATAAAAACAAAATTAGTTCCTTTTATAAAGGAGCATATTTCGCTCCCCAAAAACGGAACATGGATTGAACCGTTTATGGGAACCGGTGTAGTTGCATTTAATGTAATGCCGGAAAAGGCTATTTTAACCGATAAAAATCGTCATTTAATACATTTTTATAAAAGCATCCAAGACGGAACAATAACAAGTGCTTCTGCCAGAGAATTTCTTGAATATCACGGCAAAAAATTAGAAGAATCCGGCAAAGACTATTATATACACATACGGAACGAATTCAATAAAAATTCCGACCCTTTGTATTTTCTATTTTTGAACAGAGCGGATTTTAATGGAATGATTCGCTTTAACAGCAAGGGGCAATTTAATGTTCCGTTCTGCCAAAAATCCAACAGGTTTTCAAAGTCCTATATTACGAAAATTTGTAATCAGATAAAGACAGTTTCTGACATCATTCAAGGCAACGACTGGACTTTCATTTGTTCTGATTGGCAAGATACATTCAGTAAAGCAAAAAAGGGTGATTTCATTTATATTGATCCGCCGTATATTGGACGTGATACTTCGTATGTCGGTGAATGGCCGGAAGAAGAGGCTGTTTCTTTGGCACAGGCTGCTCATACAACGGAAGCCGGTGTATGTCTTTCAATGTGGAAGGAAAATGAATTCAGAATCAATAATCACCTATATGATTATTGGTCTGATTTTAAATGGTTCGAGTACAATCACTTTTACCATATCGGCGGTAAAGAAAAAAACCGCCATCCGATGGTTGAAATTCTGGCAATCAAATCATAATTCGTGTTTGAATATATAGGCTTTCACCTTTTCTTGAACCTCATTCATATCAAAATCATGGAGCAATTCAAGGTTTTTCTGCTTCTGAATCCAAGACAGAAATTCATTCAGCGATGTATAATTCTTTACAGAAGCTCTATACTCGGGATAATATTTCCAATATAAATCGTAAACATCTTGTCCAAGTTCAGCAAACGGACCGCGACCAAGCTCAAAATCTATAAAATTACAAGAAGAAATCGAACCTATATTTTCTGTATTTCCGGAACCGGGTTTGTCCCCTGCTATCTTATACTTTTCCTGAATAAAATACTTTACATCACAAAACGGACATTCAATCTTTTGTCTGTCCTTATAATCAAAAATGAGGCTTTCCTGTGCATTTCCGTTCCGTTTATATATGAATCCAATCACATAATGCTTTGCATAGTCTGTATAAGAATACTCAATGTTTTTGGTATTATTCCGCATGTATGAGCCGAAAGAACCTAATGCGAATTTCAAAGAAGAGGTGTCTTTATCTATATAGGTTGTCTTTACGTCAATTGCGATTTTTTCTTTAGACTGCTCGTTTTTCATCAAAATAAAATCAGGGTACACGGTCTGAGATTCCGGCGTTTTTAAGATATAGCCGTTTTCATTTGCGATTTCCTGTAAAACAGGCTGGGTAAACATTTCAAATATCCGACCGATTATTTTTGAGTCCGTTCCAAATGTATGTATTCTGTTTTGTGCATCAAGCATTCCGTAAGGTTCAAATGTTTGTTCTGATATTTTTTCATAAAATGTTTCAATCAAATTCATCTTCAAACCTCTGACAAAACAATTTTTGTTCCGGAATTTCCAAGATGTTTGCAATTCTTTTTATAATCAGATAAGAAGGATTCCGCTTTCCTCGCTCAAGCCCTGAAATATATGTTCTGTCTAATCCTGTTTGTTCAGCAAATTTTTCTTGAGAAAATCCTTTTTGCATTCTGTATTTTCTTAGAATTTCTCCAAGTTTTTTTAACAGAATTTCCTCTTCAGCATTCATACGTATATTATATGAAATGTAGACAATAAAACAACGGACTATAGTCTACAGTACAGGTTGTAAAATTATTTTCTGAACTTCCTTTTTACTCCATCTCAAAGACCGGAAAATCCTCCGGCGACTTCCCGCGCATAAACGCACGGTAATAACTTTGCAGGTAAATGAAAATCTCGTTTTTGTATTCCATAATTGCCTTGATGAAGATTTCGATGTACGGCGCGGATTTTTTCCACGGAAGAATATACTGCTCCTGATTTTTCCAAAAATCGTTCTCATCAATCTGTCCGAGGTTTTTCGCCTTGATTAAGGCGGCGTCGATAATCGGGCGGAACGGTTCTTCTAAATCGCACACGAGCGACTTCCGGTGGAAAAACTGCGTGTGCAAAATCCCCGAATACACGTCGAATCCGTACATTTCCAGAAGCGCGTTTATAACGTTGAACAAAATCGTGTAGCCGATGTCCAAAAGGCAGTTCGTGCTGTCGTGCTTGACCCGCGGGCGGCGCGCATTCCAGTCGTAGTCCTTAAAAAGCGTCTGAAAATACAAATTTGCGCTTACGCCTTCAAATCCCATAATTTCCTGAACGCTCAAACCGCGCTGCAGCACCGATTTTTCAAATTC
>CAMWPF010000050.1 GCA_947176045.1 uncultured Treponema sp.
GTGTGGTGCTTTCCCGTGGGAATAATCCTGTTCATCGCGGCCCGCATTCTGTGCAGGAAAGATCCGTATATGCTTACGATCCTCTTTGAGCGCCTGATGCAGCCGTCAGTCTGGAGGGCTATGTGAACATTCCTTTTTTGGATTTCAAGAAGATTGCAAGGGAACCCATGAACCAGCTCAAGTACATAACGCCGTACTCGTTCATCCTCTCTCCGGGAATGTGCCTTCTGAAGAGCGGCGCGCTCATGACGACCTATCAGGTTGAGTACCCTGATCTGGAATCGTCATCGGCAAGCTCGATTGTAAGCATGGCGAGCCTGTTCAACCGCAGCGTGATGTCGCTGGCTCAGGAGGAAGGCTGGGCGGTGTTCTTTGATGCGAGGAGGTACGAGACGACGGACTATCCGTCCGGCGAATTCTCGAACCTTGCGGGATGGCTCATCGACCGGCGGCGCGCGGAGAACTTCCACAGGTTCGGCGAGCATTTCACGACGGACTATTACATCACGTTCGTGTGGCAGCTTCCGGGCGACATAGAGAACAGGACGGAGGCTCTTTTTTTCAAGAGCAAGGGCGGGAAGAAAGGAAAAAAGCCCGGAAGGCGGAGGCCGATGTTCGCGGACACAGGAAGCCTTCCTGCCGTGCAGAAGGAAATCAGCCATTTCCTAGACGAAGTTGAAAAGGTGATGGGGACGCTCTCGACAAAAATCTGGTGCCGGAGGCTGGACGATTCCGCCCTGTTCAGCTACATCAAGTCGAACGTGAGCCTTCACCGTCAGGACTTGAAGTACCCGGAGAACACGTTCTTCTTCCTCGACAACTTCATCTGCGACATGGACGTGCGGACATCGATGCCGCTGAAAATCGGGGAGTACTATGCGCCGGTCATCGCCGTGATGGACTTTCCGAGCAAGTCGTATCCGGGCATATTCGACAGGCTCAACAGGACGATGACGGAATTCCGGTGGACAACGCGCTTCATTCCGCTGTCAAAGGAGCAGTCCGCGAAGGAGGCGGAGAAGTACCAGAAGCGGATGTATTCCGCCCGGAAGTCCGCGGCGACACTTTTCACGGAGCTTGCCGCGAACGTCGAGATAGACCGGGAGAACCAGGGCGCGATGGAGATGGAGGGCGAGGCGAGCCAGATTCAGGCTGACATCGCGATGGGCGAGTACGTCCTCGGATACTACACGAGCAACCTGATGTGCTGGGACAAAAGCCTTGAGGCGGCGAAGGAGAAGTCGCGCCGGCTCCAGCAGGTGGTGCGCTCATGCGGATTTGCGGCGAAGGAGGAGACGTTCAACAACGTTGAGGCGTGGTGCGGCATGATGGCGGGAAACGTCTACTCGAACATCCGCCGGCCTCTGATTTCAACGCGGAACATGGGAAACATCATTCCGCTGTCATCGGCGTGGCAGGGAATGTGGAGCAACGATTTCACGCTTGAGACGTGCGGAAGCGCGGTTCCGCTTTTGACCTGCTCAACGAGCTACGGAACGCCGTTCTTCCTGAATCTGAACGTGCGGGACGTAGGGCATACGTTCATCTTCGGACCGACGGGAGCCGGAAAATCCACGCTGCTCGCGCTCCTCATGGCGCAGGCGACAAAATATAAAGACGCGAACATTGTCTGCATCGACAAGCAGCTGTCGAGCCGCGCGTTCATGGTGGCGGCGGGCGGCGTGTATGTAGAGCCGGGAAAGGACAAGGTTGCGTTCCAGCCGCTTTCCGAGCTTCGGAATCCGAATGAATGCGGCGAGAGCGAGTACCGGGAAAGCCTTATGTGGTGCCAGCAGTTCATTGAATGCCTCATCATGCAGCAGGACATCGAGGTTGCGCCGCAGATGAGCCGGGCGATCAGCGAGGCGCTTGCGCTGCTTTCCACAAAAGGCGCTGACACGCACGACCTGACATCGTTCCAGGGGTACGTGAGCTATGCAGACCCGGAGACCGGGGACAACACAATCCGAACAGCACTTGATCCGTACTGCCGCGGAGGCGCGTTCGGCTCAATCTTCGATGCGGACGAGACGACGCTCAGCCTGTCGAAGCTGATGACCATCGAAATGGGAAGCCTGATGCGTCTCTCGGAGAAGGCCGTCGCTCCCGCGCTGATGTACATCTTCCGCTACCTTGAGAAGCTGTGGACTGTTCCCCACGGTGCGCGGCAGCCGCTGACATTCCTGTTTCTGGACGAGGCGTGGCTTTATCTTCAGCACCCGGTGTTCGCGGGCTTCATCCAGGAATGGCTTCGGACGCTGCGGAAGAAGAAGGTGTTCTGCATTTTTGCTACGCAGGAAGTTTCGGCGGCGAGCAAGTCATCGCTTCGGGACACAATCGTTCAGCAGTGCCTGACGAAAATCTATCTTGCCGATGAGTCCGCGCTGTCGCTTGCCGAGAGCTACCGGGACTTCGGGTTGACGGAGAGCGAGATAGTCGCGCTGAGCGAGGCGACGATGAAGCGGGACTACTATTTCAAGAACCCTGCTGGAAGCCGGATGTTCACGCTCGATCTGGACGACTTTCAGCTCGCGCTCATCTCAAGCGACCATGAGATTCTGGACAGGCTGGAGAACGGGTACGGCCGGAACACGACGAAGGAGCTTGCATTCGAGCTGATTGACGCGGTGAGAGAGAAGTTCCGTTCGATCGGAAAGGATGTGCGGCAGCTTGACTGCACAAAGTACAAGGCAATGCTGGAAAAACCGTCATGACTGGCGGCTGGGAGCGGTGAGAAATCACAGGAGGAATATGTATGAAAAAGAAATTGTTGGGCATTTTTGCGGCGTTTGCCATGACAGCCTGTATGCCGGGCATTGTGTTCGCCACAGGCTATCCCGTGTTTGATGTGTCCGGCTGGCTTGCTGCAATCGACCAGATTTACCAGCAGTATGACATGGTGATGAACACAATAACGCAGATTGAGAACCAGTACCGCCAGATCCAGCAGGCGGTCGAGCGGGCGAAGAGCATTGACTGGGACAACATCCGCTTTGACGGAGACTTTGACATCAGGAACGACATCAAGGACGCGAACAGGCGGGTGAACAGGCTGCTCAATCAGGCGCGGAACATCAAGAACGCCATAGCAACTCCGTCCATAAACTGCGGCAATGTGAAGTATTCGATTGCGGACTTGTGTGGCGCGACAGATCCTGACGAAGGCGGAGTGAGGAAGAACCTGCTTACGGCCATCGGAGACTACAAGACGTATATGACCGACACGATGAAGTCCGCAGTAAGCAGCGTCGTGGACGGACTGGACGACAAGCAGAAGAAGGCGATCTGGGCGAAATACGGGATTTCCCCGGCAAACTATGTCTTCGTGCAGACAGCCCACACAAATGTGCTGAATGCGGCTTCCAACGTGCTTGCGAATGCCGGGGAGATGGCGCATACGGCTGCGCTTGAGGAGCGTCTGCTTCGGACAAGCTCAATCATAAAGGCGGCAACCGAAACCAAGGATTCCGATGGGAATCCGACACAGGCAGGCATGACTGAGGCGATGATGTACCTGTTCCAGCATCTCGATGAAAGCATGGGCGAGCTTCAGCACGCGATGTATGAGACCAGTGCGGTTGCCGCGGCGGGCGTGATGAGACAGGACGCCGAAGAGCAGGCGCGGGCGAATGAGAGCGCGGAACAGGCGGAGATTCAAGATCGAAAAGACGGACGGGTTTCTTCTCGATTCAAAAAATAAAACAAATCAGGAGATACGGCATGGACAACAATAATTCGTGGATAGACATTCCTGTTGTGGAGGCCATCGAGTATTTCGGCGGCGTCCTTGCGCAGGCATATAAATGGGCGAACAGATACGCGCTTCTGTTCGGACTGATCGGAATCATCTGGTCTGGTTACAAGCTGATGATGTCCCGAACAACTGTTAAAGATTTCTTGTGGGATACTTTGTTCAAATGGATCGGCTTCATGTTGCTCATGTCGCTATATCCGTCAGTTACTGTCGGAATTTCTGCCATCGGACATCAGATAGGGATGAATGCCGGAGCTGGAAAGCAGACAATTGTCAGTGGGCTGAAGAATTTGCGCACGACAATCAAACAGGACTTGAAAACACAGAAATCATGGGCTGAGGGTCTTGATTCTGAACTTAGATCAAAATTTGACGGGCTTCACCTTGATGCGCGTTTTGACAATTCAGCTTCCTATACTGACTACATGAACAAGGTCAGCGATGAGATTGGAGCATTTCGATTCAGCTCAAACAAAGACAAAAAAGAAGCTCAGCGTCTTGTGGAGGAGTATAAGGACAGAGCAAAATATCGTATTATGTTTGGAGCGAGAACGTTGAGTGCTCTTGAACGTGTGCTTGTTGAAAAAGAGATGGATGGAAGTGCTGGAGATGATTTGACAGAAACGTATGTTGACCTCGATATATATCTACGCGATGAAGAAGGAAATGAAACCTATTATATATCTCCGTCTGCACTTCTGAAAGTTGCCTTGCTAAGTTGTCAGATTATGTTTGAAAAAGAAAATACGCAGTTTATGAAAGTTTCTGACGATATAGATGATCTTCATATCATGGAAAGAGTTGGCGCACGTATAGAAACAACGTTTGCAAGGATTCCTCAGATGATCATGATGTTTTTCTGCTGTATTGTCCTGATTGTTGCAACGATTTTTGCGGAAATTCAGTACGTTATGACAATTCTTGAATATACAATTATTGTCGGTATAGGGGCAATTTTTATTCCATTCATGCTTTTTGATGGCACAAAGGATGTTCCGAAGAAATTTATTCCTGTATTTATCAGTTTTATGGTTAAAATGATAGTCATTACAATCTGCATCATGTTTGTGTACTATCTGTTAATTGAAAATTGCATTAACACCATAGCGGATGATGGAGGTATGAACTGGGTTACTGTCGGTGAAATTTTTTTTGATGCCATTCTTTGCTATATCCTTACCCAGAATGCGCCGAAGATAGCGCAGACAATCCTTACCGGGCAGCCGCAGCTGAGCATGGGCGAGGCGTTGCAGGGCGCAGGCACGGCGTTAATGACGGCGGCGACGATGAAGCAGGCTCCTCATGCTGCGGCTATGGCAGCTGCAAAAGGCAAGGCGAATTTGAATACTGTCGGCGGCGCAGTCAATAAGAGCAATGCCGCATCAAGGGCTGCGGTCGCAAGCCTCGGGGAAAACGCGACTGCCCGGCAGAAATTCAAGGCGGCAGCAGGAGCGCGGTATTCAGTGGCAACCCAAGACCTCAAAGACCGTATGCGCGCGAAATTTGAAGCAGCGAGGAAAGAGCAGGGAACCGGAATCGGCATTGTTGATAAAGCCGCGTCAATGGCAGGATTGCAGAAGTCTGCCGGAGCTGTCGGAGGCGGTGCGGAAGGCAGTTCGCCTGCGTATGGCGTTACCGGGCAGTTTGCCCGCGGCGCGGACGGAAAGGTCGTATCATACAGCGCGCACTCAAATCCAGAGTTCAGCTCCGCGACAAAATATGACCCCGCAACAAAATCCCAGCGCAGCATGACGAACGCCGAATTCCAACAGGAAAAATCCGAGCAGGGAAGGCGGATCGGCGAGTTCATCGGACAGCAGATGAGCAAGAAGATTGAGGCTCAGAATCAGAAGAAAGCCGGACAGGACGGACAAGGCGGAATGCTGCCTGACAACCTTTCGGGCAACGAGCGGGCGTTTGACAAATAGCTTTTCAGGCACGGGGAAGCCCCGTGCCTTTTTATGAGATAATTTGAAAAAGTAAGTTCGATAATCAAATTGACACAGATGCTTTTTTTTACTACACTGTTTCACAAGGAAAAGAAAAATGGTCATTTTGTTGGTGCTTGTTGGAGCGTTTGTTAGCTTTGCATTGTTCGTAGGATTTACGATGGTAATTCCGTTTCTGCTTCTGCTGCTTGTTGATTATTTTGTGTTTTGTCTTGTCATTGCGCAGCTTTTTGCAAGGAATGTTGTATGCACAATTCTTTCAGTCATCTTGTCCGCTGTCCTGCTTGTTGGCACTGTATTTGTCGGTTGGGGGACTGGAATGGCGCTTTACAACTATTTCGTGCCTAGCGGAAAACCGTACCATGAGAAGCAAAATGAGGCATACGCAAAAGAAAAAGCTGATGGAGTGTTCACTTTCAAGGCTGAACCGTATAAGCGCACGTCCGCGCCGATTGTGCTGAAGATTGATGCGGATGGAAATCTGTCTGAAGTCTCGCCGTCGAAAAAGAAGCGTGCATACACGCTCACACACAGTGTCTATTTCGGAAAAGAAGCTGAGCCGTGCGGATTTCAGCTGACCGTCACGGATAAGGACAGCGGAAAAAGCGAGACATGGCTGCTGCACAGGAAAAAGAGCTATTTCCATACCGAAACAGGGAAAGTACGCTTTGCTCTATGCGATGATTTTAATGAAATGAAGGATTTTTTTGCAAATTTAGGAAAGGATGATGTTCCGCACTTCTCGCACGAATCACGAATGAACGCGCATCCGCTGTGCCTGCATATCACGGAATAGGCTGCTTCCGTTATGAAAGGTACTCCATCGCCATGGATGCCGTCTTTTCGACAAGCTCCGCCTCAGTCTTCTCGATAAGGACGAGCGGGGCGGGTGCGTCGAGGCGGACTGTGGCAAGCGAGCGGGGATTCACGAATCCCTGCGTCCTTGTGCCTGAAAGTTCGATGCCGCCTTCGCATGACCTGCTTATAAGGCAGCCCGTGAACGAGCTGAATTCCTTGTTCTTCTCGGAGGCCGTGATGACAAGGTAGGTGCTGCCGTCCTTTCCTGTTCGCACGATGTCGCCTTTCCTCGGTATGTAGCCCGGAGTGATTTCCATTGAGGACGGCATGAAGAACTCTATCGGATTTACTTCCGCGCAGGCATCCCGCATGAGCCTGACAGTCGGAACCTTTCTGTGGGCGACGAAGATGTTGTAGGCGATCAGCTCGGACAGCCCGTAGCGTTTCGCCACCTCCCTGTAGTCGTCCCTGTGTTCCTGTATGAACTTTGCAGGCTCGGCATTGTCCCACTTCGGCAGGAGCTGCTCCTCATAAGGGCGCGTCTCATCGGTGAAGAAAAGCCAGTCGATGGGGGCTATGAGATGGCACATCGAGGCCATTATCCTGTAGTTCGGAAGAATCTCGCCGAGCGCGAGGCGGTAGGCTGCCGAATGGGTGATGCCGTTCTCCTGGCACCATCTGCGGAGCTTCCGCGCGTCCACAAGTTTTATGAGTTTTTCCTGTGCATAGGTGATCCGTTCTGGCAGCTCTTTCATGACATAGTGAATGATACCGAAGAAATCTTGATTTTTCAAGGCTGACTTTCAAGCATCGCGATGACGCGCTCCTTCCATGCGAAATGAATTGGCTCAAGGAGCTGGCACGAGAGTGTCATGAACGCGCTTTTTCCTGTCCTGTTCAGCCGGGAGTATACGCGGTGGGCCTTCAGCAGCACAGTCTGCCCGGGATTCCTGAAGCTGAGCTTTATGCAGAAATTCTTTTCATTTCTGACTGCGGGAGTTTCCGGGGTGATAATGCGGATTCCGTGGATGCTTGCGTCAAGGACGGCGCACTGCTGGGCGAACTTTGCGCCATACAGGAAAATGCTCTGCTCCAAAGAAGAAAGCCCGAAGCGGGCGGCGTTTTCCCTGCCGATTTTGACGCGCTCCTCCTTGCGGCGGCCGAACGATTCGTATTTCTCCTCCATTCCTGAGATAGATTTGAGGAATGCGGAAAGCGCCGGGGAGCAGTCCTTTTCCTCGGGAATGACGGCGCACCAGTCCTCGCCGAAGTTCTCCACTGAGGCGGAAAGTGCGGCCGATGAATCCTCCCGGTCAAAAGTAACTTGGAATTCTGCCGTGCAGCCCTTCTGAAAGTCAATTTTCTGCGGGAGCGAGAATGTCCACAGCCCTTTTTCAATCCGCTCCAGAAAACAGAGGATGTCCGCTCCGTTGTTTCTGAGCGTAACCGACTGTACCTTCAAATGCTCCAGAAGCTCTCTCGTGATTCTCATGAAGTCCTGCTCCTCCCTTTCTTCGGCAGCTTTTTCAGCCTCCTGCCGGTGAATTGTTCCCACAGCACGGCGACATCGCTGCGTGCGGCTCCGCTGTGCTGAATCAGTGCGGCGAGCCTGTACCAGAAGAGCAGCGGGAGCGAAAAGACCTTGTGCCCGCCTCCCTGCTCGTCGGCAAGAATGTAGAGGACGCGCTTCAGGTCGTCGATTTTCCGTCCGCGCGCCGTGAAAATCAGGCAGAGCCGCTCGCTTACGCCGGGAAGCATGATGCCCTCTCCGTCCCGGCTGCTTTCCCAGCAGGCTGCGATGTAGGCGCGGCGGAAGCCGGCGAACGTGTAGAACAGGACGAAGACGGTTCCGCATCCGAACGTGAAATGAACGAAGTCAGCTCCGTCATCGACATGAGGAACGGCTGTCAGCGAGCCTTTTGCATAGAGCGTATATGGCAGCTTCCTTGAGTACGGAACTGAAACTGTAACGGCGCGACGCATAGTC
>CAMWPF010000051.1 GCA_947176045.1 uncultured Treponema sp.
AGTTACCACAATGCTGCATATGGCGGCGATATTTATAGTAGGAACATCGATTTTTACTGTAATCATCGCGGTGCCGGCTGACTTCAATGTAACAGTTCCATCAGATGAAACGGAAGCGATGTCCGCATGATCCGACGACCATTTTACCGGCGTTCCTGCCGGATCAACCGTAAAGGCAAGCTTGAACGGCTCGTCGCCAAGCTGCTTCTTCACCGACGACTGTTCCAACGACACCTTGTACTGGGAGCTGCTGACAGTTACCGTAATGTCCGATGTTCCGGAAACACCCGAGCTGTTGGCCGCAGAAATTCTGACGGAGCCTTCGGACTTCGCCGTTACGACGCCGTTGGAATCCACAGACGCCACGTCGGAATTGCTGGACGTCCATGTTACGGACTTGCCGGTATTCGCATTAGTCGGCTCGAACTTCACCGCAAGGATCTGCGTTGAACCGACCTTCAGGCTTTCAATCTTGTCAGGCACAAGCGTAATCCTTGTAACAGGAACTTCCGCAGACGTATCGATGAAAACTGCATAAATTGAGATGACGCCTGCACTATCCGCATGATCTGCGGAAATGGTGTACGACTTATACACGGAACTATCGTTGTCCCCCGGATTTTCTACAAAGTACCAGCCGCTCCATGACTTTCCGGAGGGCGCAGACGGCGGCGTAGGAACGGAAACTTCTTCACCGACCTTGCCTGTTCTGTTATCCAGAACCTTCCCCTCATGAATGAACAAAACGCTGTAATTCATGCCTTCCGCAACCCATCTTGCGTACAGGATCAAGCTGGAAGTCAAAATAGAATTGTTGTATACACGGGCTTCCGAACTGAACACAGTGTCCTTGTACCAGCCCGCGAAAACATACCCTTCCTTCTTCGGATTTTCCGGGAACGACACAACGCTCCCGACGTCGAAAGACTGCACCGCAAACGGAACTTTATCGGAACCAATCTCCGTATAATATGTCACGCTATACTGCTGAATAGAACCATTGACGCCGCCGTCGTCTCCGCCGCCTTCCTTGACGGAAATGAACGGATTTGAACAGGCCGTCAAATAAAGCGCAAGCAGAACGCCGCACCACAAGCCATATCTTTTCATTGTCTCCTCCACAATTTTGAATCACTCCTCCGAACTGCGGCTCCATGGAATCCGCAGGCAGTTCCATCAGGAACTGCCTGCGGACCTTCGCTCCGCTTTAGAAATAGGGACTTTCCGACGCGACCTTGCCCGGCGCAGGCGTCTTTAATCCAGTATGGACATACACGCCGAGTCCTGCGCCGCCATCGCCGCCGACAGTGAAGCTCGCATTGCCGCCGCTTACCGTAATCTGCTTTCCAGTAACTGCATCGATGTACGTTCCGTCCAATGCGCCGGTCCAGCTATGCTGTCCGGCTCCCACGCCGACCAAGACGTAGGAATCTATCGGCTCTCCCGTAAGCTTGTTCGTACCGGTGTAGCGCCGCTTGTAGCCCGCCCAGCCGCCGGAATGTCCGTCCGTGGAATACTGCCCCATCTGGAGCGCCGGAACCGCCAGACGGATCCTGTTCAAATCGCGCAGATGCTTGGAAAGTCCGCTGGAAAGCGTCGTCGCGACAGCGCCGCTGGCAGTGTACGTTCCGAAGTCCGACGCAGAAACCGTGCCGGAAAGATTGTCGCCGTAATAGGCGCGTCCCGTCAGGTTGAGCGTATTCTTTGTGCTTCCCGGCCAGTCGTTCGGCAGTCCCGCCGCGAATTTGATTTCCGAGCCGTAATAGACAATCGGAATGCCGCGGAACGTGAACAGCATCGACCATGCGGCGGCGAACTCCGCCTCGCTGACATTCCACCGGGTCTCTCCCTTGTTCGGTCCGTAGTCGTGGCTGTCCGTGTACCATGTCAGATAGGTCGCGTCGTTGTACGCGCCGTCCGTTCCCAACGCCCGCCCGTAGGCTCCGCTGTAGCCGTCGCAGAATCCGTTGTGGCTTACAATGTCAATCGTAGAAATATGGTATTCGCTTTCAGGAACAGCCTTGTGCGAATAGTCCGGCGTCCGGTAGTTGTTTCCATCGAGAATCGCGTTCTTCGAGATGCAGGAATCCGGACCTGTAACCGTATCGTCCCATGTGTAGTTGCTCTGGCGGATTGGCGCCGGCTTGTCGTTGAACAAATTGTTGATGAAGTTTGCAACCTCGCCGAACACGAAGAAGTCTCCGCCGCCGCGCGCGGCCTTTGCCGCGGGGGACGCCGCCGTCTTGAGGAATTCCGGCCAGAACACATCGTTCACGGTCTTCTTGTCGATGTGCATGAGCGTGTCCACGCGGAACATATCCACGCCCATGTTGATGTAGCGCTTGTACGCGCCGATGACATACTCCTGCACCTCCTTGCTTTCCGTGTTCAAGTCCGGGCAGTCCTCATGGATGGAACGCAGGTTCGCATCCGGATACTTGTCGAACATTCCAGAATCGTTGAATCCGTTGGCCCAGCCGTGGAAATGCAGTCCCGGCGCGGCGGCATACTGCTCGTACGTCCAGCTCGCCGTCGCCGAACCGTTCACGGCGGAAAAGTCGCCCGTGTCGAGCGTCAGCTGGTAGCTTTCCGTCGTCGGCCATTGGTGCGAAAGCAAGTTGGTGCCAGCCTGCCGCGCCGTGATGAGGTACGGATACACCTTCAAATCGGCGGCCGTGAACGGACGCACATCGTACATGATGTCCGCGCTCGGCGGAATCGGCTTTCCGCCGACGTCCACGCCGTCAACCTTCCAGCCCGACGGATAGGTTCCCGGAGACTTCAAGCCGTCATACTCCCAGTTGTTCGGGAATTTCTGGACGCTGGAACTCCCCGTCTTGTCTGAAACATGGTATGCCGCTTCATATCCCGCCTCATCATACGTATAGCCGGAACCCCATTCGACCGGCGTCGGACAGCCGAGCGGATCGCGGGCATATTTGATTTCCGCAAAGTCCTTGAGTCCGAAACGTCCGGAATGCTGCAATACGACGTCCAGGCAAATCTTCATGCCGCGCGCGTGAACTTCATCGACGACGCGCTGGAAGTCGTAGCCCGGAGAGACGAGCCGCGCGTCCTCCTTGTACATATCCCACGCATGGTAGCCGTGGTAGCAGAGCGGACTGCGGTTCTGGACAACCGGCGTAATCCAAATGCAGGTGAAGCCGAGCGCCTTGATGTAGTCTAGCTTTTCCACAAGCCCCTTGAAGTCGCCGCGCCACGCCGGATCATCATCGCTGGAGCACCACTGGTCGCCAACGGTATTGTTCGGATCGCCGTCAAACCAGCGCGCCGTAAGCAGGAAGTAGATTGTTTCCTGCCGCGGATCGAAGCGCGTGGCGGCGGGCGTCTCTCCGGCGCTGTAATAGAACGATTTGGACGATTCGTTTCCGGCCGCATCGACGGCGAGCATGCTCACCGACAGCCGTTCGTCCATTGCAACAGAAAGCGCCATTCCTGTCACAGACCTGCTTCCGGCCGCACAGACGGCGTACACAGCAGAAGCCGTCGTAGCGGCGGTTCCGTCCGTCGTGTAGTAGACGGTGAAGCCGTCCGTCTTGTTGTCCGTTATGGTGAAGGAAACGTTGAACGCGCTGTCATAGCGTCCCGGCTCCCTGTCCGCCAAAATCTCCGGCGCCTCCAAATCCGCGTTCGGATTGACGACGTAGGTTTCGGAAAGAACCGCGCCCCACTGCGTAACCGCGTCCGCATTGAAGCCGCGCGCCTTGAGCGTCACTGTGCCGGAGACAGAAATCGGACTGCCGTACTCAGAGGAAGCGGCGGACGGCGTGGAACCGTCCAGCGTATAATAAATCGTGTCCGACGCATTGGAACTGGTCAGCGTCACCATCTGCGCGGAAAGGTACGTTCCGCCGGCGGGAGACGCCTTCACCACCGGCGTCCCCGGACGGTCCGGATTGTAGTCGTACCATTCGCCGTCCCACCACCATTCGCCGGCAGTGCGGTCAAGGTCGCCGGACAGCTTGTCCCAGCTTGCGCTCCGCAGGAAAATCAGCTTCGCGCTGGTCGCGTCGATTGTAACAACGTACCATCCGCCGGACTCCGCAGTCATCTTTGTGAATTCAATCTTGTCCATCGCGGTGCCGGACTCCCACACATAGACATACGGCGCCTTCGCATGCAGGATGATTGATGTCATCGCCTCCACCGTAACGGTGCAGCCCGCCTCAAATCCCTGATCCTCCGAAACGGCCGTAATCGTCGCCGTTCCGGCGCTCCTGCCGGTTACCACGCCGTCCGCGACAGACGCCACCGCAGGATTGGAAGACTCCCACATGACGGTTTGGTTCGTCGCATTGGCAGGCGAAATTTCCGCAAACAGGCTGCGCGTCTGGTTCTGCTTCATCGACAGAGAAGTCTCAGAAATGGAAATTCCCGTAACATGGACAATGTCAGCATCTGAAATGACAGAAACCGTGCAGGTGTCAGTGAATCCGCCTTCTTCCGTTCTGACAGTGACGACAGCAGAGCCCGCGCCTTTTGCGACAAGCCGTCCGTTCTCAATGTAGACGACGGCAGGATTAGAACTGGAGAACGAGACGTTCTTGTTCGTAGCGTCCGCAGGAAGGACGGAATAGTCGGGCAGGATGCGCTCGTTCATGTTCATGGATATGGACTTCTTCACAAAGGAAACGGACGCTACGGAAACGACGCTGGACGCCGCCGTCCACTTTGCATACAATGTAAGATCCCGCTTCACTGTATATGGACTGGAAATGCGGTTTCCGTCCGAACAGGCGGCATCGACATACCATCCGCCGAACACATAGCCGTCCTTCGTCGGAACAGGAAGCTCCGCCTCGTCGTTCGCCTCTTTGGAAATGGACGGCACGGAACTTCCGCCCTGGCTGTTAAAAGTGATTGTATATTTCTTGCCCGGAACAATCTCCTCCCACGCCGCATAGAACGTATTGACTTCCTGCAGCGTGAACGGATATTCGACCGGCTCCTCCAGCTTGTTGTCCAAGTACCAGCCGCCGAACAGAAAGCCTTCTTTCAAATCAGGCATCCATGAATCATCGTAGGAAAAGCGGCTTCCCACAAAAATGTCTTCCGTCCGCTGCCGGATCAGCTTGCCGGAAACTTCCTTGTAATTGATTTTTGCGGCGACTTGGCCTGCCGGCGGATTTTCCGGCGGATTCCCCGCCCCGCCGCCGTTCTTTTCGCTGATCGTCATAGAACAGCCAGAAACGCATACGGCCGCAGCTGCAAGCAGCAGCGCCTTCACACCCTTGCGGAACAACATTCCGAACGCACCATTTTCCATATTTCTATACAAACTCCCGTAGCAGCTGATATGCAAGCCCGCGCGGCGGACTTGAACCGAAAGAAGGCCGGCAGCGCGGAAGCCGCGCCGCCGGAACAAGACGCTCAATTCTGCCGGACGAACGCGGCGCTGTAACTGTCCACCGTCACCGAACCGTTCACCGCCGCACCTGTCAGCAAATTCGTTCCGCTCGCATTGAACGTGCGGGAGCCTGTTCCGCTGTTGATGGCGTAGGTGATTTTCGTTCCGTTGTATTCCTTTTCTCCGACATAGAAATTGCTTTCCGCCGTTACCGTGCGGTTGCTTCCGTTCCAAAGCGCCTCGTTCTCCGCGCGCATCTTCATAAGCGCCGACGTCCAGTCGACCAGCTGCTGCTCGCTGCTGCTGAATCCGGAGATTTTTCCCGAGGAGCGAGCCACATTGTCGTTGTACGCGCCCAAATCGCCGCCTTTATAGTAGCCTTCCACAATGGCGCCCCACTCGTCGCCGTAATAGATTGTGATCGGCCCTGTATATGCCGCAAGCGATGCCAGCGCGACACGGTGGCGCCCCCAGTAGTCGCCGCCTCCGCTCGGACTGCCGCCGTTGTACCAGTTGATGAGGTTTCCGAACCGCAGCAGGTCATGGTTCGTAATGAACAGATTGGGGTAATATCCGTCCGGATGGTAATACCCCTTGCTGGACGACGTCTGATATACATAGGAAAGCGCCTTTCCCAATTCAGTATTTTTATCTCCGACCTCATTCTGGGCAAACGTCTTGACAATTTCGTACCTCGCCGGGAAGTCGAAGCAGGAGCGCAGTCCGTAGCCGCCGGCGCTGCCCGGATTTATGCTCTGGCTCTGTATGACGGAGGCGTCGCCGTTCCAGTCCTCGCCGACCATATATCCGAGCGACCCCCAGCCGCCGGAATTGCGCCGCGCCGCCGACTCAACGCTTTGGCGGATCTCATACCAGTAGTTGTGTCCGCCAGTGTATACGTTGCTTCCCATAACGCCCGCCTGATAGCACTGGTCGAGCCGCCAGCCGTCGATTTTATAATTGTCGATCCAGTACGAGGCAACTTCCTGAAAGAATTCCAAAGACGCCGGATAATCGCAGCCGTCGTACTTGGAGTGCGAACGCTGCGGCGTCTTTCCGTTGGGAGATGCGACGATCGTGTCGCCCCAATGCCCGAACACGCCGTCCAAAATCACGTTGATTCCCAAGGAATGGCACTTCTCCACAAGCTCCGCAAATTTCGCCTTGGTGCCAAAGTTCGGATCAATGTCGAAATAATTGCGCGTGTAGTATCCGGTCGAATTCAACTTTTCGTCGCTGCTCTGACCAGTGGAATCAAAGATCGGCGTCATCCACAGCGCGTTGCATCCGAGCGACTTGATGTAGTCCAGCGCGTTGATGATGCCCTGCAAGTCCCCGCCCGTCAGCGCGCCGGACGGCCCGTAGGCAACTCTATAGCCGATGGACGGATCGCCGTCCTGGAAGCTGGACACCATGACCTGATAAATCCGAAGCTCGTTGAAATTCGTAACAATCTTGACGTCAGGCGCCTTGGAGACGGTGTAGGTCTTTGTTTCCGTGGTGGTTCCCAGCGAATTCTTTGCGGAAACGGAGACAGAAACCGTCGCGCCTTCGGAAGACGCGTAGTCGGAAACCGGGAACGACTTTGTCCCCGCCGCATACATGGTCGTCTTCTTGCCGTTGATGGTGATGTCCGCGGAGGAAAGCGCGGGCACCGCCGTAATGGAAACCGTAATGCTGCCGTTCAAGGCGACCGAAGCGCCTTCCGGAGAAATGGAGACGCCCGGCTTTGCATTCACGATTTTTTCCGCGCCGGAAGCGGTGATGCGGTAGGTTCCCTTCTCGGTGAGGATGACGTCGCCCTCGCCCGCCGCGGAAGTTCCGCCCGTCAGCTTGTCTCCGCCCTGATTCGTGATGAGCAGGCTGATTTTGGAAACGCCCGCGAATTCGAACGCATAGTCCGCAGCGTCGGAAGCGTCCATAGGAACGCCCGGCCATGTCGTATTCGGATATTTGACTTTGTCCTCGCAGTCAAAATAATGAATCAGCGGGAAGTTGAATGACTTTGCGACAAGAATGCGGATTCCGTCGAACGGCTGCTCCTCCTTCGTGACAGAAACCGTCTTTGCCTGGGTTTTCGTCACGCCGCCTTCCGTATATGAAGCTGTGACAGTGACCGTTCCTTCCGCGATGCCGGTGATGATGTTTCCTGAAACGGAGACAATTCCCGCAGGAGACACCGAAACCTGCGCCGAAGAAGAGACATCGCTGAACGAGCCGTCCGAATAATCCGCGCGGACGCTGACAGCCGCCGACGCATCCACGTACACTTCCGATTCGCAGGAAACTGTGATGGAAGCAAGCTCCTTCACCGGCGCCGCCGTCACGGTAACTTCCACCGATGCGGAAACGCCGCTTCCATCCGCCGCCGACGCCGTAACACGCGCGGTTCCGGCCTTCACGGCTTTGACAACGCCCATCGAAGAAACTTGAACGACCGATTCGTCGGAACTGTTCCAGACGACGTTCCGGTTCGTGGCATTTTCCGGAAGGATGTTCACAGAAAGCGTCTTGGAATTGTCTGACGTGCCGACGGACAGCGAGAGCGGCGACGGAGTGATTGTGATGGAAGAAACAGGAACGAGCTTGTCCACGAATTTTGCATGGAGCGTCAGATCTTCCGTAACGACCATGGTATCAAAATTCCACGGCGACGACGAGGAAAGGCTCACAAACCAGCCGGCGAACACCTTCCCTGCAAGAACCGGATCGGCAGGCTTCGGCACACGGCTGCCGGAAAGCACGGTTGCAGACGTCGCGCCGGAAAGCGAGCCTTCGCCGGCGTCGAACGTAACCGTATATTCTGTTCCTGCGGTGTCGTACTTCGCCTCAAAGACCATTTCGGGAAATTCCGTTCCCTCGCCTACGATGTAGGCGCCGTAGGCATCGCCGATCCTGTCGCGGTCCCCGTTCTCCCAGTACTTGAAGATCCTGCCGTCGGACGGACGCGCAGCCCGTTCCGCCTCATCGGGAACAGGAATTTCATCGTCTACAAAATACAGGATTCCGTCCGAAAACGAACTGCCGTCCACGACGAACTTCGCCGTAATGCCCACACGGACTTCCCGCCGTGCTGAAACGCCGCCGGCGGAAACTGTCAGCGTCCCGGAAC
>CAMWPF010000052.1 GCA_947176045.1 uncultured Treponema sp.
TGAGAAGAAGGAAATCCTCATAAACACGCTGCTGGTTGCCAATGATTTGGTCAACATCCTGCTTTCTTCGATTGTTACGGCGGTCGCGATGCGGATGTTCGGCGAAAAAGGCGTCGGAATTGCAACGTTCGTCGTGACGCTGGTCCTGCTCGTGTTCGGAGAGATCACGCCGAAGACAATTTCCACGCGGAATCCAGATGGAATCGCCTACGCGCTTTCCCTGTTCGTGGAAGTCGTCGTCGTCATTCTGCGTCCGGTCGTCCTCGTCTTTACGGCGGTTTCCCGCATCGTCCTGCGGCTGCGCGGCATCAGTACGGCAAGGCCGAAGCAGTCGTACACGGAGGAGGACATCAAGTCGTTCATCGAGGCGGGTGAGGAGACCGGCGTCCTTGAAACCGGCGAAAGGACTATGATGAACCGAGTCTTCAAATTTACGGATCTGGAGGCTCATGACATCATGGTGCCGCGGACGTCGATCGTCGCGGTGACGGAAGGCGTTTCGTATGCGGAGCTTTTGGAGCTTGCCCAGCGTACGGGATTTTCCAGCTTTCCTGTCTATCGGAACAACGTGGACGACATCGTTGGCGTGGTGTACCTCAAGGACCTGCTGGCCGTCGACGGCGGAAGCCCCTCCGATCCGTTTTCCGTGAAATCGGTGATGCAGCCGCCGCTGTTCATTCCCGGTTCAAAAAAGATGTCGTCGGTGCAGCAGGTGTTCCGGGAGAACCGGCAGAGCGTCGCGATTGTCATCGACGAATACGCCGGAACGGACGGACTTTTGACGCGGGCGGACATCTGCCGGGAGATTTTCGGCATGACGGAAGGCAACCTGCCGTGGCGCGTCAGTTCGCCGCTCGCCGCGCTCAAAGGACGGGACGGCTTTACGCTCAGCGGCGCGGCGCTTCTGCTCGACTTGAAGGAGCTGACGGGAATCCAGCTTCATTCTGAAATCAACGAGACGCTCGGCGGCTGGCTGACAGAGCAGCTGGGAAAAATTGCGGAGCCGGGCGACTGCGTTCGTGCCGGAGGATTTTCATTTTCCGTCGAATCCGTCTGCAAGCGGCGGGTTCAGGAAGTCCGCGTGGAAAAAATCCGGGAGGACGGGCAGAAGTGAGCGCGCTCAAGACTGCGGCGACGGTCGCCGCGCTGGTTCTGATTATTTTCGCCGTCGCGTTTTTTGCCGGTTCGGAGACGGCGTACCTTTCGATTTCCCGAATTAAAATGCGCCGCCTCGTGCAGGAACGGCGCCGGAACGCCTCCCTTGCAGCGAAGCTGCATGGGCGCATGGACGAGCTTCTGACGGTCGTGCTGATCGGCACGAATTTCATGAACTCGCTTGCGTCCGCGCTGGCGACAGCCCTTGCAATTTCCGTGGTCGGAACGGGAGGCGTCGGCATCGCGACGGCTGTCATCACATTCTTCGCGACGACGTTCGGGCAGATTGTTCCGAAGACGGTCGCCGGCGTCTATCCGAACGAAGTCGCGTGCCGGAACGCCTTTGCGCTGGCGGCGCTGGAAAAATGCCTCTTCCCGGTTGTGTGGCTGTTCTCCCGCATCTCCCGCTTTGCTTCCGCCGTTGCAGAGCGGTTTTGGAAGGCGGACGCGGCGCTGGTTACGGAAGAAGAATTGAAGGCGCTCATCGAAATCGGCGAAACGGAAGGAACGCTTGAGGCGGGCGAACGCGCCATGCTTTCCAAGATTTTCAAATTCAACGACTTGGATGTGCATGACATCATGGAGCACCGCACGATGATCCGCGGCGTTCCGGCGGACGCCGGGCGGCGGCAGGTGGTGGAGCTGTTCCGGGAAACAGGACTTTCCAAGCTGCCCGTTTTTGGCGCCGGCGGCGGAAGCGAGGCGATTGTCGGCGTCATTTATTACAAGGCGGTTCTGACGACGTCCGAGAAAAGCGCGGCGGGCGGAGCCGGGTATGCGTCCGCCGTCATGGACGACGTGCTGTTCGTGCCGGAAACATTCACGGCGCTTGAGCTGCTGCAGCGCTTTCGGAAGGAAAAGACGGATTTTGCCGTGGCGCTCGACGAGCAGGGCTGCACCGCCGGAATTGCGACGATGGACGACATCCTGCGCGTCGTCTTCGGGCGGATGACGGACGAATCTGCCTCCGATGTGCCGCCCGAATCGCGGATCCGGCTTTTGTCTCAGAACGAGTGCATCGTTCCCGGAGACATGAAGATTGACGACGTGAACGACATCCTGAAGCTGGGGATTGAATCGGAAGAGTTTACGACGCTGGGCGGCTGGCTTCTGGAGCAGTTCGGAAGGCTTCCGTCTGCCGGCGAAATGCTTGTCTGGAACCACGTGCTGTTTACGGTTGAAGATCAGGCGCAGCGGCGGATCCTTTCCGTTCGGATCATGCTCCGCGTTCCGAAGGCTAGAACAGCCGGAAGGCCGCGGAAAGCGTAACGTCCATCCACCGTCCGGCCGTTCCGCCTTGGTAGCCGCCGATTTCATAGTACGGGCCGCCCTCGCCTTCCTGCGTGCTGTACGATGTTCCGAACGTCCTTCTGATTTTTGTGAAGGATGCGGCTGTCGTAAGCGTCAGCCGTTCTGTCGCATGGAAGAGCAGCGAGACGGCGGCGCGCCCTGCGGCGAAAAATCCGGGAACGGCGTCCATATAGAACGTTCCGTTCGCGCGGCCAAGATGATGGTCGACTGCCTCCGCATAAAAGAACGGGGAAATTTCCGCCGAAAGCCGCACGTTGAACGCCGGTGCCGGAAGGAATACGGCGGAAACGCCCGTCCATGTGAAGAGCGCGCCGTATGTGTAGGTGATTCCGTACAGCCTTCCCTTGTCGAAGAACTGCGCGTTCCCGCTGTCCCACGCGACATTTTGCCCTGTCGCGCTGTGGTCGGCGTCGCCGTACCAGCCGTAGCCGTTTTCCGCCGAAAAGGAAAGCTGGATGCATTCCAGCCCGAACGACGGGCGGATGCGGAGCCAGCGGGCGACGGGCGCGTTCCATGCGGCTTCCGTTCCGAAGAAGAACGAGCGGGAGATGGAATTTTCGCTGATGGAATAGATGTTCTTCACGTCGTCAAGTGCCAGCCAGTCGGAGTCTTCCATGAAGCCCGACCGTCCCGGCAGGAACCCGCCTGCGTGCATCGAAAAGTCGAACGCCTTGTAGTGCAGTTCCGCGGAGGCGCTGAGATAGAAGGCCGGCAGCAGCTGCCAGTCCAGCTCGCTTATTTTCTTATAGATTCCGTCCCTGTCCTGCCGGAACAGAAGTTCGACGAGCGTTCCACGGCGCGTTCCTGCCGTCGTGCCGACGGAAAAATGGACGCCGGACGGCGAGGAGCGCGGGCTGTCGGACGGAGCGGCGCGCTCGGCTGCCTGCGCTAGAACCGCTTCTGCGGAAAGGAGCAGGACGAGCGGAAGCAGAAGGTGGAACCGGTGCGGCCGGACCGCGTTCTGGAAAATATTGGTCATTGACTGGCGGCTTCTTTCAATGGGTCGACGCGGTGCAGCTTGGCGAGCTGCTTCCGCACGGAGTCCATATCCTTTGGATACGGCGCGGAAAAGGAGAGCGCCTCGCCGGACGCCGGATGCGTGAACGAAATTCGATAGGCATGGAGTGCGAGCCGGCTCAAAAGCGGACGCTCCTCCAGTTCGTCGCCGCGCCAGTTGCGCTTGATTTCGCTGAGGCGGACGGGCTTGAGGTTTCCGCCGTACAGCGGGTCGCAGACGATGCTGAATCCGTTTTCCGCAAGATGGACGCGGATTTGGTGCGTCCGTCCCGTCTTCGGGCGCGCCTCAATCCATGAAAATGGCCCGCACGCGCCGATGACGCGGAAGTCTGTGACGGACGGCTTTCCCGTCCTGCGGTTGACGGTCGTGCGGTGGCGTGCGTCGCCGTCGGGCAGGAGCGGAAGCGAGACATGGAGCGCCTCCCATGCCGGACGGCCGTGGACGAGGCAGTGGTAGATTTTTTCGACGGCGCGCCTTTCAAACTGCTGCGAAAGATGCTTGTGCGCGGCCGGCGTGCGCGCGTACAGGATGATGCCGGAAGTGTCCTTGTCAATCCGATGGACGGCGTACAGCGCGCCGAATTCCTTTTCCGCCTCGATGTCAAGCCGGGGCGCGTCGGGATTGTAGCGGTCCGCCGCAATCAGAATTCCAGAACGCTTGTTGAGGACGATGATGTCGTCGTCGGAATAAAGCGTCGTGTAGTCAAGAATTTTTTTCATGGAGACAGTATAGCAAATTTATTACGTTTTGAAAGCGTCCGGCCGCCGTCCGCGTTCATTCTGCGGGGCGGCGGTGCGCCTTGCAGGACAATTCCGTGGCGGTCACCGTGAAGATGCAGACGCGCCGCACCATCGATTCGGGATATGTCCAGCCGTCCTTTCCGGCGGCGTGCAGCATGATCTTGTCCAACGCGCGCCGCTTTTCCGCGCCGTCCTCCAGAAATTCCACCGTTCCTTCTCCCATCAGGCTCCGGTAGAATTCGCTGTATTCGCAGGCGATCCTGCCGGTCTGCAGCGAAAGGTCGCAGTCCATTTCAAATGCGGCGCGGCGGGTCTTGCGCAGCAGGTCGATCTTCCTGCCTTCCCCGGCGCTGTGGAAATAGAGCGTGAGCGCGCCGCCATCATAATCGAATCCGAAATTCATAGGAACGATGTAGACGCGCCCTCCGTCGTTCAGTCCGAGGCGGACGCAGGCGGATTGTTCCAAAATATGCCTGATTTCCGCCTCGTCGGTTGCCATTCTGTCCGTCCTTCGCATGAAACGCATTGTAGGCGGCGTCCTCCGTCCTGTCAAGGAGCGCGCGCATAAAAAAACGGCCGCCGTATCCGCGGCAACCGTTTCAAAATGAATTACGCGATGTCTTCGATTGCGTCCAATTTTGGATAGCGGTCGAAGTAGTCCTTCGTCATTTTTGCGGTAACGCCGCTCAAGGCGATGAGCGAGACGATGTTCGGCAGCGCCATGAGCGCGTTCGTGATGTCCGCGATTGTCCAGACCATGTTGAGCGTCATGTACGGTCCGATGAAGACGGCGATGATGTACAGCCAGCGGTAGCCGGTTACAATCTTCATGTTTCCGTGGCAGAGGTATTCGAGGCAGCGCTCGCTGTAGTAGTCCCAGCCGAGAATCGTCGTGAACGCGAAGAAGACGAGGCTGATCATGATGGCGAACTTGATGACGTTGGAAAGCATCGGCGCGCCGCCTGCGAACATTCCGCAGTACAGCTGCTGGAACGCCTTCGTCGAAAGCTCCACGCCGGAGTACTGGCTCCACAGTCCTTCGCCGGCAATGACGATGGCAAGCCCGGTGATCGTGCAGATGATGATGGTGTCGATGAACGTTCCCGTCATGGAGACCAGGCCCTGCGCGACCGGCTCCTCAGTTTGCGCGGCGGACGCGGCGATCGGCGCGGAGCCAAGTCCCGCCTCGTTGGAGAAGATGCCGCGCGCGACGCCCTTCTGCATGGCGGCAATCATCGCGCCGAGCGCGCCGCCGGCTGCGGCGCGTGCGCCGAATGCGCTGCGGAAGATTTCCTGGAACGCGTCGTCGATGCTTCCGAAATTGAAGAGCAGCACGAACACGCCGAGCACCACGTACAGCGCCGCCATGAACGGAACGACCACCTGCGCGACTTTCGAGATGCGCCGGAGCCCGCCGATGATGACGAGCGCCGCGGCGGCTGTAACGAGCAGTCCTGCAATGACGACCGACCATGAGACAGCCTGCCCGAAAATGGAGACCGTGTGGAGGTTGTCCGGGTCGAACGCATTGTTGACGGCGCTCGTGATTCCGTTGACCTGCGTCATCGTTCCGATGCCCAGAAGCCCCGCCATGACTGCGAAAACCGCGAACAGCTTTGCGAGCCAGATGAATTTCGGCCCTAGTCCCTTTTCAATCGTGTAGAACGGCCCGCCGAGGATGTGTCCGTCCGGCTTGACCTCGCGGTATTTGACGGCGAGCATGCATTCGGCGTATTTTGTCGCCATGCCGAGCAGCGCGGCGAGCCACATCCAGAAAAGCGCGCCCGGCCCGCCTGCGGCGATTGCCGTTGCGACGCCGACGATGTTTCCCGTTCCGATGGTGGCGGAGAGCGCGGTGCAGAGCGCGCCGAAGCTGGAAACCTCGCCCGTTGCGGAATCCGACTTGTGCATGATGGATTTGAGCGCGCGCGCCAGCTTCTTGAACTGGATGCCGCTCGTGCGGATCGTCAGGATGACGCCCGTCGTGAGGATGAGCACAATCAGCGGAATTCCCCATACCCATGAGTCGATTGTGTTCAAGATGGAATCGAGTTTGGACAACATGATGTCCTCCTCAGTGAAAGAATAAGAGCCGGCTTTCGCATGTGCCGCGGAAGGACCGGCTCTCCAAAGAGTTTGTTCCAGACAAGGCGGTTGTCGGGAACAACGAGGACAATTCCTTATGCACGGGCGTATGCGGGCGGCGGAAGCTGTCGTTCCTCCGTCCGGAAGGCGGAAAATTTCCGCCCGCCAGGCGGCACTCGTTTTGTGCTGCGTGTGTGGATAAGGCGGCGGCGCCTGCGCTGTTGCATCGCGCGCCGGCCGTTTTTCAACTCTGTCCTTTGTGCCTGAGATATCGGCGCTGCGCGCTTTAACCCTTCGGCGCTCCGTGTTCGGGAGACTCTCCAGAGAATCGGCGGTCAACGACGTTGCGCGCCGACAGGAAGAAGCTAGCATATTTGTTTTTTTTTGACAAGGAGCTGCATCAGGCGGAGAAAATAACAGGCTGCTTTTTAATGAGTAGAATTTATTTTGGAAATGCAGTAAAATGGACGACAAATCGACAGTTTTTGTCATTTTTTTTCTTGAAGGTGCGGCGGATTTTGAACGGCGCCGCCTTTATTCGCTTTGCAACGGAGAACAGTATGTATTCAACAGTGCCGCAGATGCTGTATGAGAAGGCGCAGTTAATTCCCGACACCGCCATCCAGCTTTCAAAAGACAAATCCGGAACGTTCCAGCCAGTCTCCTACGGCGAATTTGCCGGGCGGATGCTGGATTTCGGCGCAGGCCTGCGCGCCATCGGAGCCGCGTCCGGCGAGCATATCGGACTTATCAGCGACAACCGGAAGGAATGGCTTGTCTGCAGCATGGGAATCATGGCGGCCGGCTGCTGCGACATCCCGCGCGGCAGCGAGGCGACGGTCAAGGACTTGTCGTACATCTTGAGCTTTGCAGAATGCCGCACCGTCGTCGCAGAGGGCGGGTACAGCTTCAGGAAGATTCTGGAATGCCGCGCTGAAAATCCGAACCTTGCGAACGTCATACTGATTGATCCGTCGGAGCATGAGACCGGCGGCGCTGAGCTGGACGGACTTCGGATCTTCAGCTATGACGAAATCATTGAAAAGGGAAGGGAATTCCGCGCCGGACATCCGGGACAGGCCGAGGAGCTGCTTGCCGCGGGAACTGGGGAAGACACGGCGACCATCATCTTCACATCCGGGACGACGGGTACGCCGAAGGGCGTCGAGCTGACGCATCGGAATTTCATCTGCCAGCTCAAGGATCTTTCCGCGTTCTATCCGATCAAGGAAGGCGACCGGATCCTCTGCGTCCTGCCGGTCTGGCACGTCTATGAGCGCGAAATGGAAAACCTGTTCGTCTACCTCGGCGCGACGCTCTGCTATTCAAAGCCGGTCGTTTCGATGATGCTGTCCGACATGAAGAAGGTTTCGCCGCAGTTCCTCGCCTGCGTGCCGCGGATTTGGGACGGACTCTACAAGGCGATCCAGAAGCAGGTCGGCGCGGACGCCCCCGCGAACTGGCTGCTGTTCAAGACACTCGTCGGCGCGACGTCCACAATCCGCTCGTTCTACGACATCATCCACGGGCGGAACCAGCAGTTCAAGAAGCCGCTGTTCATCATGAAGATTCTGAACAAGGCGCTGTACCTGCCGATTCTGTTCCTGCTTCCATTCCGGGCGCTGGGCGAGATCCGCTTCTTCGCGAAGGCGCGGGAGGCGTTCGGCGGCAGCTTCAAGATGGGGAAGTCCGGCGGCGGCGGCCTTCCTCCGAAAATCGACCGCTTCTTCAATTCCATCGGCATCCGGCTCATGGAAGGCTACGGACTGACGGAGACGGCGCCGATGTGCTGCATGAGGAACTACAGGAAGCCGGTGCTCGGCACCATCGGGCGGATCCTGCCGTTCTGCGAGGGGCGCGTCGTCGACCGCCATGGAAAGGAGTGCGCGCCGGGGCAGCTCGGCGTCCTGTACATCCGCGGTCCGAACGTCATGAAGGGCTACTACAAGCAGCCGGAGCTGACGGCGCAGGTCGTTTCCGAGGGCTGGTTCAATACGGGCGACTTGGTGATCCGGACGTACAAGGGTGAAATTCTGGTGAAGGGACGGCCGAAGGCCACGATCGTCCTCCGTTCCGGCGAAAATGTCGAGCCGTTCCCGTTG
>CAMWPF010000053.1 GCA_947176045.1 uncultured Treponema sp.
TCGCCAGCGCGGGGCGGATGGCGCGCCCCGTGAACAGCGAGACGAACGTCGTCGCCATCGTGATTCCGGCGCTCGGCCCGTCCTTCGGCGTGGCGCCTTCGGGAATGTGGAGGTGCACGGTGTTGCGCTCGAACCATTCCGGCTCCTTATCCTTCCGCTCAAGGACGTAGCGCTTCGCCCAGTTCATGGCGATGGCGGCGGACTCCTTCATCACGTCGCCCATCTGCCCGGTCAGAACCAGCTCCGGCTTTCCGGGGAACGAGACGCTTTCAATCAGCAGCGTGTCGCCGCCCATGCTCGTCCACGCAAGCCCGATGGCCGTGCCCGGAACGTCCGCCTTCTTGATTTCGCGCTCGTCGAAGACGGGCTTTCCGAGGTACGCCTCCAAGTCCGGGGCGTCGATTGCGAACTGCCTTCCGGCGTCGAGGAACGCCGATTCGGTGATTTTTGAGACGTCCTCGTCGCTCCGCCCGTCCGCCTTGGCGCGCTGCACGGCGTCGGCGTACTTCTTTCCGGCTTCCGTCATCATCTGCGCGACGAGCTTCCGATGGATCTTGTCGAGGCTCTTTTCATAGTTCCGGACGCCGGCCTCCCGCGCGTATTCCTCCGCAATTGCGAGGAGCGCTCCCTTCGTGTACTTGACCTGCCCCTTCTTGAGTCCGTTTTTGGCAAGGTTCTTCGGAATCAGATATTTCTTCGCAATTTCCAGCTTTTCCTGATCGATGTAGCCGGAAAGCTGGATGATTTCCGCGCGGTCGAGGAGCGGGCTTGGAATCGAATCGAGCGTGTTCGCCGTGAGGATGAAGAACACGTTGGAAATGTCGAACGGCAGATCCAAATAGTTGTCGCGGAACGATACGTTCTGCTCCGGGTCGAGCACTTCAAGGAGCGCGCTGGACGGATCGCCTTGGACGCTCGAACCCATCTTGTCGATTTCGTCAATCATGAATACGGGCGCCTTGGTGTGCGTGATTTTGAGTCCCTGGATGATTTTTCCGCACATCGCGCCGATGTACGTCCTGCGGTGGCCCTTGATTTCCGCCTCGTCTCGCATTCCGCCGACGGAGAAGCGGTAGAACGGCTTGTTCATGGCGTTCGCGATGGAGCGGCCGATGCTCGTCTTGCCCACGCCCGGCGGTCCGACGAGCAGCAGGATCGAGCCTTTGTTGTCCTTCTTGAGCTTCCGCACGGCGAGGTACTCCATCACGCGCTTCTTCACGTCGTCCAGGCCGTAATGGTCGCTTTCGAGGATCTTCCCGGCGTTCTCGAGGTTGTAGCGCTCCGCCGGAACGTCGTTCCACGGCAGCTGCGTCACCAGCTCAAGATAGTTGCGCGAAACCGTATATTCCGGCGAATTCGGCTCCATGAGCTGGAATTTTTCCAGCTCGCTTTCGACAGCCTCCTTGATTTCGCCGTCAAAATGGAAGCCGGCAATCTTGTCCTTGAACTTCTGGTAGTCCGTGGCGTTTCCATCCGCGTCCGTCCCCAGCTCCTCCTGAATCGAACGCATCTCCTCGCGCAGGAAGTATTCGCGCTGGTTCTTTTCGACCTTTTCGTTCAGCTCGTGCTGGATTTTTTTCTGCACGCGCAGCAGCTCCTGCTCCTTCTTGATGTAGACGAGCACCTGTTCCATGCGCTGGCGCACGTTCAGGATTTCGAGGACGCGCTGCTGCTCGTTCTTGTCGATGTTCAGGATGGACGTGATGAAGTCGGCGATCTTGCCCGGATGGTCGATGTTGACCATGTTGAGGCGCATTTCCTCCGAAAACAGCGGATTGTTCTCGCTGACTTCCTTCATTTCGCTGATGAGCGCGCGGGTGAGCGCCTTGACTTCAAACGTCGAATCTTCCTCGTCCTCAAGGTATTGGACGGCTGCGACAATCGGCGCCGTCGGATGCAGGGCGCGCCTGATCTTGAAGCGCTTGATTGTCGAAATGAATATGTTGATGCCGCCGTCGGGCAGGTTGATTTTCTTGATGATGCGCGCCGCCGTGCCGACGCTGTGCAGATCCGCCGCCGTCGGCGTGTCCGCATCGTTCTTGAGCATGACGATTCCGATGTAGCCGTCCTCGTTGTACGCGCGCTCGACAAGCTTCGCGTCGTCGGAATTGGTGATCATGAGCGGCGTGAAAATTCCGGGGAATATCGGGCGGCCTTGTAGCGGAACAATTGAAAGCTTGTTCGGAAGCATCTGCTCCGCGGGCAGTATCTGCCCTGCCCCTTGCTGTCCGGAATCCTCTGTATGTTCAGAAGGAGCAAGCTCCTCCGGTTCTTCTGTCTGTTTTTTTTCTTTTGCCATATATCAAATATACTTGCCCCGCGCAGATTCGGCAACCGTTTTCCAGTTGTTTCGACGGCGCACGCCGCTTCCGGGGCACTTGCGGCGGAGGCTGTTTTTCGGTATGATGAAGCATCTGATCCATTAGCTCACCTGGATAGAGCGGCCGCCTCCTAAGCGGCAGGTAGTGCGTTCGAATCGCATATGGATCAACTGAGAAGGGCTGCCGAACCGTATGGCTTCGGGCAGCCCTTTGTTTTTGCCGCGGCTCCGCGCTCAGAACAGGCCGGAGACGACGCCGTCGTCGTCAACATCGATGCCGAGCGCGGCGGGCGACTTCGGCAGCCCCGGCATGGTCATGATTTCTCCGGCGAGGACGACGACGAATCCCGCGCCCGCGTACAATTGGACGTCGCGCACCGGGAACGTGTAGCCTGACGGCGCGCCGATGAGCTTCGGGTCGTGGCTGATGGAATTCTGCGTCTTCGCCACGCAGACGGGGAGGCGCCCGTAGCCGTCCGCCTCCAGCTGCCGCAGCTTTTGGAGCGCGCCGCCGTGGAATTCCACTCGTCCGGCGCGGTATAGTTCGGCTGCAAGCGTTTTGATTTTCTCTTCCAGCGGCAGCTCCAGCCCATACAGCGGATGGAATAGTGCGTCCGTCTGATCCGCGCCGCAGAGCGCGACGACCGCCTCCGCCAGCGCTTCCGCGCCGGCTCCGCCCTTTTCCCAGCTTTCGCACACGACGGCCTGCGCTCCCGCTTCTGCGCAGAGCTGGCGCAGGCGCGCAATTTCTTCGTCCGTGTCAGACGAGAATTTGTTTACTGCGACCACTGACGGAACGCCGAATTTTGCGACGTTTTCGATGTGCGTCTTGAGATTCCGGAAGCCGCGTTCGACCGCCGCGACATCCGGCTGGGAAAGCGCGTCCTTGGCGGTGCCGCCGTGCATTTTGAGCGCGCGGATGGTCGCGACGATGACGGCCGCGGACGGCGCGATGCCGGCGGCGCGGCATTTTATGTCGAAGAATTTTTCCGCGCCGAGGTCGGCGGCGAATCCCGCCTCCGTAACGACGTAGTCGCTGGCTGCGAGCGCGCACAGCGTCGCGTTGACGCTGTTGCAGCCGTGCGCGATGTTTGCGAACGGGCCGCCGTGGACAAAGACAGGCGTCTTTTCGAGCGTTTGGACGAGGTTGGGGCGGACGGCGTCCTTGAGCAGCGCGGCAACGGCGCCGGTGCAGTTGAGGCTTCCGAATTTCACCGGCTGCCGGCTGTAGTTCTGCGCGATGACGATGTTCGAGATGCGCTCCTTCAGTTCGGAAATGGTGCGCGACAGGCAGACGACCGCCATGATTTCCGACGCGACGGCGATGGTGAAATGCTCCTCCCGCGGAACGCCGTTCGGACGGCCGCCCAGTCCGACAATCGCGGAGCGAAGCGCCCGGTCGTTCAAATCGACGCAGCGCTTCCACGAAATGGTGCGCGGATCGATGCCCAGTTCGTTGCCCTGCTGGAGGTGGTTGTCGATGAGCGCGGAAATCAGATTGTTTGCGATGGAAATGGCGTGGATGTCGCCGGTGAAATGCAGGTTGATGTCTTCCATCGGAACAATCTGCGCGTAGCCGCCGCCGCACGCGCCGCCTTTGACGCCGAAGCACGGGCCGAGCGACGGCTCCCGCAATGCGACCGCCGCGTTCTTTCCGATTCTCCGCAGCCCGTCGCCCAGTCCGATGGAGACGGTGGACTTTCCTTCTCCGGCGGGCGTCGGCGTGATGGCAGTGACGAGGATGAGCTTTCCGCGGCGCGCAGGATCTGCCGCCTTCTTTTGCAGCGCGCGCAGCTCCGGCATGGCGAGCTTCGCCTTGTAGGGGCCGTACTCTTCGAGGCCGGACGGTTCGACGCCCAGCTTCTGTGCGATGTCGGCAATCGGGAGCATGGTGTTTTGGTGTGCAATTTCAATATCGGAACGCATGGAACCCTCGTTTTGGAATGTGTGGCCGTCCGAAGCGTGCCGGACGGGATTTGTTTCAATCCGCTTATTCTACAGCAGAACGTTTTGAATGGCAAGGTTTGGCGGCTGGCTGCCGGACGCGCGGCGCGTCCGGAGAAATTCCGGCGCGGTCAGCGTTCGCCACCGTGGACGAGCAGAGCCGCCTCTTCTACGGAAAGCTCCCGGTACATTCCCGGCGCCAGCGAGGGATCGAGCGCGAGCGCGCCGATGGAAAGCCGCTTGAGGTAGGCGACTTCGTTTCCCGCCGCGGCGAACATCCGCTTGACTTGGTGGTACTTTCCTTCTGTGATGGTCAGCTCCGCCTCCGTGCTGGAAAGCCACCGGATTTCAGCGCTCCGGCAGTCCGCCTCCGGCTCGTTGTCCTCCGCAGCGATGTGGATGCCCGCGGAAAACTGTCCGGCAATCTGCCGCCGCCGCTCCTCCGTCTCGGGATTTTTGAGGCGGACGAAGTAGGTTTTGGGCAGATGGGATTTCGGCGAGATGACGCGGTGGATGAGCGCGCCGTCCGTCGTGAAGACGAGCAGCCCCTCTGTGTCGATGTCGAGCCTGCCGACGAGGTGGAGCGCTCCGCGGAGGCGCTCCGTCCGATACTCCGGGGCGAGCAGGTCGAATACAGTGCGGTGCAGCCCGTCCTTGTTCGCGCTTACGGCGTCCTGCGGCTTGTTCATCATGAGGTGGATGTTCGCGCGCAGGGAGAGCCGCCTGCCGTCCACGGCGACTTCGTCGCGGTCTGGATCCACCTGCGTCCCCGCGTCGGTCGTGCGGATTCCGTTCACGGTGATGCACTGCGTCCGCAGCAGCTTTTTGACGCCCTTGCGTGTTCCAAGCCCTTCGTGGGAAAGCAGCTTGTCGATCCGTTGTGTGCTCATGGATGCGCCTGTCAGCTGCGGCTTTTCAGCGGAATGTACGGGCGCGGCTCGCAGACATTTTTGTATGCAGGGCGGTAGATCCGTCCGCCTGCGACCAGCTCCTCGATGCGGTGCGCCGACCATCCTGCGATGCGTGAAATGGCGAAGATCGGCGTGAACAGCTCGCGCGGAATGTTGAGCATTGAATAGATGAAGCCGGAGTAGAAGTCCACGTTCGTGCAGATCTGCTTGCCGGACTTGTGCAGCTCCATGAGCAGGCCTGGCGCGACGGATTCGATGGTGCGGTACAGGTGGAATTCGTCGAGGCGCCCCTTTTCACGCGCAAGCTGCTCCGCCTTCTCCCGGAGCAGGAGCGTGCGCGGGTCGCTGACGGTGTACACTGCGTGTCCCATGCCGTAGACAAGCCCGGTGCGGTCGAATGCTTTTTTTGTCGCGATTTTATGGATGTAGTCTGTAATTTCCGCCTCGTTGCTCCAGTCTTTGACGTTCGCCTTGATTTCGTCCATCATTTCCACGACGCGGATGTTCGCGCCGCCGTGCCGCCGCCCTTTGAGCGAGCCGATTGCCGCGGCGATGGCGGAATATGTGTCCGTGTCTGCGGATGAGACGACGTGGACGGTGAGGCTTGAGTTGTTTCCTCCGCCGTGCTCTGCGTGGAGGATAAGGGCAAGGTCGAGGATCCGCGCCTCCAGCTTCGTGTACTGCGAGTTCGGGCGGATCAAATGAAGGAAGTTTTCCGCCGTCGAAAGCTCCTGCTGCGGATTGTGGATGTACAGGCTCTTTTCTTCGATATATCTGCGGCGCGCCTGATATGCGTACGCTGCCAGCGTGGAGAAGCGCGAAATCAGTTCGATGCACTGGCGGAGGATGTTCGCGACGGAGCGGTCCTCCGCATGCCTGTCGAAGGAATAGCTTGCGAGGACGCCGCGCGCCATCTTGTTCATGATGTCGGGCGACGGCGCCTTCAGAATCATGTCTTCTGTGAAATTCTGCGGAAGCACGCGGCATTTGCCGACGAATTCCCTGAATTGATCCAGCTCCTTCTGCGTCGGAAGCTCGCCGAACAGCAGCAGGTAGACGCACTGCTCGAAGCAGAACTGGTCGTTCTGCTCGGCGTCCCGCACGATGTCCGTAACGTTGTAGCCGCGGTACATGAGCCTTCCCGGCACCGGCACCTTCTCGCCTGTTTCCGAAATGTCATAGCCGACGACGTCGCCGATTCTTGTCAGTCCGACGAGGACGCCGGTTCCGTTCGCATTGCGCAGCCCGCGCTTGACATCGTACTTTATATAGAGGTCGGGATTGATGGGATCATTGAGTTCTGTCAATGTCGAAAGTTTTTCTAAAAACCGTTCATTTTTGTGCAGCATCTCCATCGCGACCTCCTGAAATGTATATTTATTCACTGGCTAAAAACACTTTCTCATAATTATACAAATTTACTGCGTCTCTATCAAGGTGCCGCGGGGAAAAAGATGCTCAGCCGATTTTTGTTCCAATGAACTCCTTGCCGTCCAAAATGTTCCTGATGTTTCCGATGTCCTTTCCAGAGGCGCAGACGACTGAAAGGCCGCAGGCTTCCGCCTTTTTTGAGGCTATCGGGTCGAACGGCGTGTTCTTTCCCGGCGTCCAGTCGTCGCCGACCATCTTGCGGAAGTCCTGCCATGAAATGGCGTCGATCGGCCGTGCGTCCGGATTCTTCCGCGGATCGTCGGTGTATACTTTTTCGATATTGGAAAGATTGACGACTGTCTTTGCGCCGTATTTTTCGGCGAGCAGGACGGCGTCATTGTCTGTAGAGAATCCCGGCTTCCATCCGGCGGCGACGAGGATTCTGCCGGAAAAGTCCACGTCTTCCGTGGGGTCGCAGACGACGTCGTTCTGGCACAGCGGCCCGAACAGCGCCTTCAGCAGCTGGGCGTTCAGCCGCGTCGCCATGATGCCGATCCAGTCGGCGGCGTCGGCTGCGGAGTCCGCCCCTGCCTGTTCGGCGGCGTCGGAATACGCCTGCTGGTAGATGCGCGCCGGAGCGCCGCCGCCTGCCACCAGAATGAGCCGGCGGGAATCGTCCCCGGCGAGCCATTCCGTCGCCATGGCGACGAAGCCGCTCAGAAAATTCGTGTCTGGATGATCGGGGGCGATGATGGAACCGCCGACGGAAAGCACTTTTGTCATGGAACGCTCCTGTCTTTCGATTGTTTTTCGCGGGCGCCTCAAACGGCGCTGACGGAACTATACCATATTGCGCCGTGTTTGTGCAGTGGCAGCGCGGCTTTGATGGCCGCGCCTTCTTTTTTCGGAATGGCCGGACTGCATATTTATGCAGTTTTTATTGCCGCCGCGCGGAAGGGCGCTCCGCGCGAATCAATAGACGCCGATGATGACCGGATCCGCCCAATAGGAGCTGTATGTGATGGACTTGCCGGACGCCTCCTCCCAGATGGATTGCAGGGCGAAGCTTTTCGGGCGGCGGACGGTCTTGTTGTTCGGCGAGCTTGGCTTGATTTCGTTCCAGCCGCGGGAAATCAGAATGTGCTGCGCGTCCAGATTTCCGAAATAGTAGGCCGGCGGCTGGATGTCCTTCTGCCACGATTGGAATTCCAGTCCCGCGCCCAGCGCCGGGTCTGCCGGAACCCATCCGAATCCCGGAAGGTAGAATTCGCACCACCAGTGGTTCTTCGTCTGCAGGTCCGCGCTGACGATGATTCCGCTGTCTGCAAGCGCCGGAATTCCGGTCGCCCGGAGCATCGCCGTGTATATCATCGCGAAGTCGTAGGCGTCGCCCTTTTTCGTTCGGAGCAGGTCCAGCGGAGAGGCGGTTCCTGCGCGGGGCTTCTGCAAGATTGTGAACGTGTTCAGCATATAGTTGTATAGCAGCGCCGCGATGTTGTACGGATTCCGCTCAGCTTTGATGATCTTCAGGGCAAGCTCCTTGACGTCCTCGTTGTCTGACGGGACGCACGAATTCGGCCTCGTCGCATAATTGTAGAGCGCGCGGTTGACCGTACTCATTGAATCCAGTTTTGCCGCCGTAATGCTTGTCCTCGTCTCGTACAC
>CAMWPF010000054.1 GCA_947176045.1 uncultured Treponema sp.
GTTGTTTTGCGCGCAAACTGCAAGCACACGGATTTCCGTCCCGGATTTCCGCGGCATCCGCAGACGGGCGCACGGGCGGCGCGCTTAGGGAAAGGCGACGGAGCAGCGGATCGGAAGATGGTCGGAGTAGCCCCTGCCGTTGTACATCGTGAACCGCCACGGAACGCCGTCGGCGCCGCACCAGCCGCCGTCAGCCTGCGGCGAAAAGGACGCAATCGCGGCGCCTCCCGCGGCGAAAAAATGGTCGATGCGGCTCCATTCGTCCTGATAGTAATACGAGCCGGGCGGAACAAGGCCGCCTTCGGAAAACCACGGCGAATGCACGGCGACTTCGCCGGAATCATAAAAGCCCGCCGCCCCCGCAGCATTCCGTCCGGGAAAATCTGTCCGCAGGCGGAGCGCGACGTTCGGCACGGCGGAAGGCCCGCCGTCCGCGCCGCCAGTTCCGCCCATTCCGGCGGCGGGAAGCGCCTTGAATTCCAAAATGTCGCGGTTGAAGTCGCCGCACGCAAGCACCGCCGCCCCGGAATTTTCAGACAGCGTCCGCGCGATGAGCGACGCCAGCAGCGACTCCTGCCAGTTCCGCCACACCTCGCTTTTCGCCGCGCCGCCGGACTTCGACTTCCAATGGTTGACGAACAGAGCCAGCTCCCTGCCGCCGCCAGCCTCCAGAATGACTTTCATAACCGGGCGCATCGCCGGCTGCGCCGCCGCCTCCGACGAAACGGCAAGCGCATGGACGGTCGCCTTCCGGATCGGAACGCGCGAAAGCACGGCGCATCCGATGGCTTCGTTCTGATTTTTGGAAAAGCACGCGTACTTCCACGGACGGCTCCGGTGCAGTCCGGCAAGCCGGTTCGCGATATCGTACAGGACGCCGCCGTTCTCAATTTCCTCGAACACAAAAATGTCGGCGTCCATCTTTTTGATGGAATCGCACAGCCGGTCAAGGCGCGCCGAATACAGCTGCTCGTTCCAGCCTGACTTTTGGAATTCCGAATATTCGCATCCGTCGTTCACCGCGTCGAAAAACGTCTGGACGTTCCAATTGACGACGGAAACCGCCGCGCCTTCCGCGCCGCAGGAACAGCAGCAGAATGCCGCCGCAGCCAGCGGAAGCATGTACATTCTATTCTTCATGCCACCTCCAGAACGGGAAGAATCTATTCCAGTTCTGACATACTATTCGCAGCTGCGGCGCAAAAACAGGAAGTCTTTTTGAGAAAAACGCGCCTACAATCCGCTTTTCTTCGCCTCGTCCCAGAAGCGATCCTCGTCGGCAAGATGCGCGTGGTCGAACGGAATTTCCGACTCCTTCATGCGGCGCTCCACATAGGAGAACCGGCGGCAGAATTTTTCGTTCGTGCGGCAGAGCGCGACTTCCGGATCGACGCCGAGGTGGCGCGCGTAGTTGACGACGGCAAACAGCAGGTCGCCGACTTCCTCCTCGACATGGAGCTGCGCCGCGTCCAATTCCGCCGGAGCGCCCGCGGAAAACGGCTTCCGAGGCCCGCCGTCCGCACCAGGCGCCGGGCTGAGCGCGTCCCGCTCCGAAACCGCCTGCCGGATTTCCCCGACTTCCTCCAGAACTTTTTCCGCAACCATGTCAGCGCCGTCCCAGTCGAATCCGCGCTTCGCCGCCTTCTTTTGCAGCTTGCACGCCCGCGCCAGCGGCGGAAATCCTTTGGGAACGTCGTCCAAAACCGAATTTCCGCCCTGACGGCCTTCGACAGTCTCCTTGATTGCATCCCACTGCCGGAGGACTGCTTCGGACGAGGCGGGCGCCTCCGTCATGCAGGCCGCGCCGGCGCTTTCAGGGAACACGTGCGGATGGCGGCGGACAATCTTTTCCGCAACGCCGTCAATCACGTCCGCCACGGAAAAGTAGCCGTTCTGTTCATATATGTACGCCGCCATCACCGCGTTCAAAAGCACGTCGCCCAGCTCCTCCTTTGCGTGCGCCGCGTCCCCGTCAGAAATCGCCGCGGCCGCCTCGAACACTTCCTCTATCAAATCCCGGCGCAGCGAGAGCGGCGTCTGCTCGCGGTCCCACGGACAGCCGCCGGGCGCCCGCAGCGTGCGGATCACATCAAAAAAACGCGAAAACGATGCGGCCGCCGCCTGCGAGCCGTCCGTCATGCCTTCCTTCTGCATGAAGTCCTCCTGTTGAAATGCAAAATCAGCCGCGATTTTTAAAACCGCGGAACAAGCGGAAGCCTGCGCCGTCAGTCCGCGGACAGCTTCTTCTTCCTCCACTCGGGAAGCAGCCGGGCGGCGTCCGCCGAAACGAGCGCCTTGGCGAGCAGCGCCGCCGCCTGCGGAAACACCTGCGAAAGGACGATGCGCTCGTCCGGCAGGAACGGACTGAGCACGTATTCCGCGATGTCCGCGCCGGACGGCTTGCTGATGCCGAAGCGCAGCCGCCAGAAGTCGGCGGTTCCCAGCGACGCCTTCACAGAACGCAGCCCGTTGTGTCCGCCAAGCCCGCCCGACCATTTGAGCCCCACCGTTCCAAGCGGAAGCTCCAGCTCGTCATGGACGACGAGAATTTCCTCCGGCGCAATCTTGAAAAAATCTGCGAGCGCGCCGACGCTCTGCCCCGAAAGGTTCATGTACGTCTCCGGCTTCAGGAAGAACACGCGCTCCGCGCCGTCTGCGGAACGCGGAAGTCCGCCGCCCGACGCAGGAAGCAGCCCGCATTCGACGAACGCCTCCCGCAGCGCAGCGCGCTCCGCCGCCGCATAGCTTCCGTGGAATTTTTCCTGCCAGCCCAGCCGCCCCGCAAACGGCAGCGCGTCCGCGAACTGCCACGCCGCATTGTGCCGCGTGCGCTCATACTCCCGACCGTAATTTCCCAAAAAAGCGACCAACCGAATCATGGCGCACAGTATAGCACATCCGCCCGGAAACAAACATCCCCGCCCGCGCCGGACGCGCGCCGTTTTGACAAATAAAACAATCAGTTGTACACTGTATGCGTTCAGCTGCATGAACTTAAATCCAAGGCGGCAGAAGCAGTCCGCCGCATCAACCAGGAGCATTCTATGAAAAAAGCAGTTTCCTTATATTCCACGCTGATCGTGCTGTTGTGCGCATGGGGGGGGGCGCTCCTCGCCGGCTGCGAGACGAACGACTCCCCGTTCACCGGGCCGAAGGACAAATGGTGCGAGAAAGACTTCACGTATGAAAATACAGACTTTATGTGCTATTTTTATTATTCCGACACAGGCTGGAAAGATGGCACGGTCTCCAACAAGATTCTGAAAGAAGGAATTGAGATCGGCGCAGGGCTGACGATTCTCATCGTTCCCCACTCCGAAGGACTTGCAGGAGTACTTACAAAAGATCAGTTCGCCATCAAGACGTTTGCAAATGGAGACAAAGTCGAAGGAGAAGGAGAAGCCAGTTCTGGAAAAAGCTTTTCCGTCAGCGAAACATCATGGAACCTGCTCTGCGCTGCAAATCCGTCATTGCGATCAAATGCAGAATCAACACTGCCTGCTGCGATCCAGAAAAATTCACCCTACACACAGATTGGAGATTATTCCACCTTCTCGTGGAAAAAAATCCTCGCAGAAATTTTAGTTGACAAGCTGCTTGAATAGTTCCGCCGCCCGCCTGCCATGAAGAACTGCGCGTCCATTCCGACATTTCTGTGCGCCGCCGGCCTGCTGCTGTCATGCGGCGAAAACGGCGCTTCCGCCGCGCCCGGCCCGGAATTCGCATTGGGCGCGGACATCAGCTGGGTCACCGAACTGGAATCCGGCGGACACCGCTTCTTCAACGCGGACGGCGTGGAGACCGACTGCTTCCGCCTCATGAAGGAGCTGGGGCTGAACGCCGTCCGGCTGCGCGTCTGGGTCGATCCCTCGGAGCACGGAAGCTGGTGCAATGCGGACGACCTTCTGGAAAAGGCGCGCCGCGCGGCGGCGGAAGGCCTCGACATCATGGTCGACTTCCATTACAGCGACTGGTGGGCGGATCCCGCCAAGCAGACCGTTCCCGCCGCCTGGCAGTCCCATTCCTTCACGCAGCTGAAGGAAGACGTGCGCGCGCGCACAACGGACGTGCTCCGCCGCCTGAAGAAGGGCCGCATTTCCCCGAAATGGATTCAAATCGGAAACGAAACGAGCGACGGCTTCCTGTGGGACGCAGGCAGGGCGGGCGCCAATCCGGCGCAGTACGCGGAGCTGTTCGCCGCGGGGCATGACGCCGCAAAAAGCGTCTTCCCGAAGGCGGGCGTAATCGTCCATCTGGACAACGGATTCGACAACGAGCTGTACAATTGGAATCTGGACATTCTGAAAGAGCACGGCGCGCGCTGGGACATCGTCGGAATGTCGCTGTACCCGTACTGGGCGGTTTCAAGCGGAAGGGAGCCGGACGCCGGAACGACAATCAGCGACTGCCTTTCCGTCATCCGGAATGTGGGCGAAAAATACGGCTGCGACGTCATGATTGTCGAAACGGGAATGGAATGCGCCGACGACAGCGGCAGGCTCGCCCCGCAATCTGTTCTGGAAGAAGGACGTGAGCAGCTGCGGCGCATCCTGCGGGAATGCCGGAACCTCCCCGGCGGACGCTGCGCGGGCGTCTTCTACTGGGAGCCGGAATGCAGGCCGAGCCAATACCGGCTGGGCGCGTTCACGGAAGACGGACGTCCGACCGCCATCATGGACGCGTTCCTCGAATTTTAAAAACCCGCCGAAAAATGCATATTTTTCCGCCGTTCTTTGCCGAAACCGCGCAAAAACTGCGAATTCCTCTGCATGAGAAGACACGCCATTGTGTGCGCGGCGGCGCTGCTCGCATCGGGCGGCGGAACGCTCCGCGCGGAAGACTTGTTCCGGCGGCTGGAGCTGACGACCGCCGCGCGGCTCAAATGCAGGCAGGCTGACCTGCCGTCGTCAACCTACGGACTGTCCGCATCGGCGCGGCTCCTCGCCCGCGACGTAGACTGCAAAATCGCATGGAAAATTCCGACGTCCGCCTTCTCCGCGGAGCCGGATTGGAAGACGCCTGCGGCCGGCGTCGCGCTGTCGCTCAAAGGACTGTGCGGCGTTCCCGTCGAAATAAAGGCGGGAAATTTGAACATCGCCGGAAGCCTCTCCAAGCTGAAGGCGCCCGCGCTCCCATCCTCCGCGCTCCCGTTCGGCGGACGCCCCGGAACGGCGGCCGGACTTTCAATGCTGCTGCCAAGCGCCTCGCACGTCGGCAATCCGTACGGCGCGGCGCTGTCCTATCAGTTTTCCTCAAAAAAATCAGTCCTGCGCAAGGCGGGCGTCTCCGCCGTCTGCGACGAAACCGGAAGGGCGGCCGGCTCCGCGCTGCTTTCCTTCGCCGCCGGCAGGAAATCGACAGTTTCAGTCAGCGGAACTGTCGGACGGTTCCAAATCGGCAACGAGCCGGGGAACAGCTGGTTCGGAACCGCCGGGTTCTTCCCGGAGGAATGGTACATCTGCGGCAACTTCCAGGCGTCGGCCGCAGCCCCGCATTACCGCGGAAAGCTCACGATGAATTTCTTCGCGCCGCACGGCCGGCGGGCGGGATTCACGTGCGCCGCTGAAAATTCGCTGGAAGCGGGCAATTTTTCGCTGCTGCTTTCCGGCTTCGCGGCGTCCGCGGACGACATCTTCACCGCATCGGGAACGCAGCTCAAGACGACGGCGCAGCTCAAGCTCAATCCGCAGTATACGTTCTTTCCGGGAGCCGCCCGGCTGCGGACGGGACTGGCGCTCACGGCGGAGCAGAAAACGCAGACAGACGGCACCCAGCACATCGTCGGAAAATGCGCCGTGGCGGCGGAACTGCGGACGCGCGCGACAAGCACACGGCTCACGTTCAGCGCGGCGGGAATCGACAGCGGCGCGTCGCTCATGGACATTATGCGTGCGGAGGCAGCAGAACGCGCGGACGGCGCGCTCAACGGCGGCACGTACAGCGCCGCGTTCATCTTTTCCTGCGCCGCAAAATGCAGCCCGTATGCGACGGGAAGCGTCTCGTTCACACCGCCGGACGGCGCATCAGGGCCGGCAAGCCGCTCGGCATTCGCGCTGACGCTCAAGCTTCCCGCCGTGCCGAATCAGACCTGCTCGCTGAAAGGCGCCGTAACGCTCGTCGGAAAGGATCGGAAGCTGAAAAGCGGCGCCGCGGAATGCTCAGCCGTCTGGAAGCTGCGCCTGCCGAAGCTGTACGTGAGCGCCTCCGCCGGGCTGCAATATGCGTTTTCAGCGGACTGAATTTCCGGCGGAGGCGCGGATGCGCGGCGGCGTCGGAAGCAGCGGAAATTCTGGGAAGGCAGTCCGCCGCACCGCGGCCGATGATGCGTCCTGCTCCGCAGGACGCGGAAGAACCGCCTACGCCGGGCTGGAGTGGGCGCGGAGCGCGTGCCCGCGCCGGTTGTGCCGGAGCCGCGGGCGGATTCCGCCGCGTGGACGGACGTTCCGCAGCCGTCCGCGTTCTTCCGCGCGCACCGGCCGGAGGGAAAGCCACGCAAGACCGGAACACGGCGGAGCAATTCCGTCCTCCGCGCCATCTGCGCCGTCCATAAAAACAAACGGAGGTTGATATGAGGATTTTGTTTGCAACATCGTTCCATCCGGCGGAACTTGCGGACGGACCGGGCGGCTGCCTTCGGGACTATCTGCGGGAGCTTCGCAAGCGCGCCGACGTGCGATGCGTCGTCTTTGATTGGGACGCCGCGCGCCGCCAGAAGCCGGACGGGGACGTGGAGCGCATCGTGGAGCCGCAGCTGGTTCTGGACGTCTTTTCTTCAGAATCGCGGCTCATCGAAGCGGCTGCGTCGCTCCGCACCGCATTGTCGCCGCTCCTTGCGGAATTCAGGCCGGAGGTCATCCATTGCGCCGATGCGCCAGCCTTCCTGCCGTTCCGCTTCGATAAGAACGTCCTCTACGCCGCAGGACTTTCGGAATCCGTCCTTGCCGGCGGAGCCTGCACGCAGAACCGTCCTGCGGCGCGCTCCCTGCGCGCGGCGCTCTTCCGGGACGCGCGGATTGAGCGGTGCGCCGTTACCGGCAGCGCGGTTCTGACCGTTCCTTCCAACTTCGCCGCGGAAAACGCGGAGCGGATCGCCGGAGGAATGTGCTGTCCGATCGTCCTTCCGCCCGGACTCTCCGAACGGCGCCGCGCGGCCGCCGATTCCGGCGGTTCCGCCAATCCTGATTCCGCCCGTTCCGAAAAAGCCGGCGCGCCGCTGACGGTGGCCTTTTTCGGCAGGCTGGAAGACGCACGGAGCGGCGTCAACGACTTCATCTACGCCGTCAACCACCTCGGCGGACAGTTCAAGCAGCGGAACAACGTCCGCTTCGAGGTTCATGGCGGAGGACGGCTTGCATTCGGCCTGGATTCTCCGCTGCTCGACGCGAATACCGCCGGCGCCGGGCCGGAAGAAGCCCTGCGCCGGGCGGACATCGTCGTCATTCCGAGCCGGGACGCCGCGTTCGGAATCGCCGCACTGGAAGCGATGGCGTCCGGCGCGCTTGCACTTCTGCCGCCGGGATTCGGCATGGACGGCTTCGCCGAGCCGGAAGCCAACTGCATTCCGATTTCACGGAACTACTTTGAAATCGCCGACGCAATTCAGGACGCCGTGGAGCGCTTCGGACAGTACCAGTTCATGCGGGACAACGCGCGCCGCACCGCGCGGGGCTGGAGCATGGGCCGCTGCGTCCGCGCCTACCTCGCCGTCTACCGCGAAATCTGCCGCGGGCGGATTCCGCAGCTCTGCTCCGCCTATCGGAAGGAATCCCGAATCATTCTGGAACGGTATCGGAAGACGGACGACGTCGAAAAAGCCTACTGCGCGGAACAGGAGCGCCGCGCGGCCTTTGAAGCAGTCCGCCCGCTTGCGCCGCCGGAAGAATGGAACGGACAGTCCGGATTGGGCAGGCGGAGGACGCTCGTCCTGACAGGCGTCTATGCGCCGGACGCGGACGCCCTGCCGGAACATATCGCCGTCGTTCCGACGCTCGACGAACAGCAGGACGGCATCGTCGTCCGCCCGGAATGCCTTCCGTTCCGGGACGGCGAATTTGAAAACGTAGTCGCCGTCGGCGCGCTGGAATCAGCCGCCGATCCGTGCGGCGCCCTTGCCGAAATGCAGCGAGTCGAAAATACCACGGTCATCTTACTCCTTCTGGTATGTCTGCAAGGCG
>CAMWPF010000055.1 GCA_947176045.1 uncultured Treponema sp.
GCGGAGCTTGCGGATTTTGCGCGCGCGCACGGAATTTCGGTCTGCATTCCGGAAGCGGTTTCGTTCGGCGGAGAGAGGATCAGCTCTTCACGGATTCGGAATGCAGTTTCCGCGGCGGACTTTGCTTCCGCCGGGCAGATGCTCGGCCGTCCGTTCGCGCTGGATATGTCCGGCGTTCCTTTGGAGCGGGCCGGGGATGCGGCGCGGTTCAGCCGCAGTTCCGTCAGGCAGGTGCTTCCGCCGGACGGACTGTATGATGTTGTTGCAAAACTGCCTGTAGGATCACTACGGACGCGTCTTGACGTTGGCCCTCGATTTCTTCACCTCCGGGGGCTTTCCGGCAATGCGGATCCGCGTATCCAGGCTTTGGAATTTATATCAAACGGGAGGTAAGTATTATGGCACTTACAAAAGAGACAACGGCTTCCATCGTGAGCAAGTACGGCGCGAAGGAAAAGGACACCGGCAACGTGAAGGTTCAGGTCGCCCTGCTTACAGAACGCGTCAAGCAGCTGACGGCGCACGTCAAGACATTCCCCAAGGATGCCGGCGCGAAGCGCGCGCTGCTCAAGGTTGTCGGACAGCGGCGGAAGATGCTCAAGTACTTTGAGCGCACGGATCTGGAGGGATACCGCGCATTCATAAAGGAACTTGGTCTCCGCAAGTAGGCGCTGCAAGAAGCCTGTTGCCGTGATTGCTGGCGGCGCAGGCTTTTTTGTTTCCGCCGCAGTCGCAGGCGGGACCTCCTGCCCGCGACTTTAAAGAAAGAACGAAAAGAACAAGGAATTGGGAAGAAGGAAATTCATGTCAGTAGAAAGAGTAACGTACAAACTGGGCGATGCGGATTTGATCCTCGAGACAGGACGGATCGGCAAGCAGGCGAATGGGTGCGTCTATGCGCAGTGGGGCGGCGCGGTTGTGATTGCGACGGTCTGCGCTTCGCACAACATCATTGAAGGGCAGGACTTCGTTCCTGTTACCGTTGACTACAACGAGAAATTTTATGCCGCCGGAAAGATTCCGGGAGGCTTCGTTAAGCGCGAGGGGCGCCCGAAGGACAAGGAGATCCTGGTCTCCCGCCTCATCGACCGCCCGATGCGCCCGCTGTTCGAGCCGTCGTTCGGCCGGGAGCTTCAGATTGTTCCGACGTGCGTTTCTGCCGACGGAATCCATACGCAGGACATCCTTGCCGTCATCGCGGCTTCCGCGGCGGTAACGATTTCCGACATTCCGTTCCACGGGCCGGTCGCGGCGTGCCGCGTCGGATATGTGGACGGCGGGTACGTCATCAATCCGACGTTCGCGCAGATTGAGAAGTCGGACATGGAGATTGTCGTCGCCGGAACGGCGGACGGCTTCACCATGGTCGAGGGCGGCGCGCAGGAAGTGTCCGAGGAGGTCATGCTGGGCGCGCTCGCCAAGGCGCAGGAATTCCTCAAGGAGATGTGCCGCCTTCAGGAGGAGCTTCAGAAGAAGTGCGGAAAGGAGAAGCTTCCGCTTTCCCCGCTGTCCGTGACGCTTGCCAATTCCGCGCAGATCGAGGCGGAGGCGACGCCGCTGCTCAAGGACGCCTGCTTCCGCGACGGCAAGATGAACCGCGGCAGCGCGATTTCCGCCGTCCACAAGCAGCTTGCCGAAAAATATGCGGAGCAGCTTTCCGACCCGGTTCAGGCGAAGCTGTTCGACGCGCTGTTCGACGACATTCAGTACAAGCTGCTGCGCAAGTCGATTTTGGACGAGGGCGTCCGCATCGACGGCCGCCGCACGGACGAAATCCGTCCGATCACGTGCGAGGTGAACGTGCTGCCGTATCCGCACGGTTCCGCGCTGTTCACGCGCGGCGAAACGCAGTCGCTCGCCGTAACGACGCTGGGAACGTCCATGGACGAGCAGGTCTACGACGACATCGACGGCGACCGCAGCGAGCATTTCATCCTGCACTACAACTTCCCGCCGTATTCTGTCGGCGAGGTCGGACGGCTGACGACGGGGCGCCGCGAGATCGGACATGGAAACCTCGCCCGCCGCTCGCTTGAGCCGATGGTTCCCAGCCGCGAGGAATTTCCGTATACGGTCCGCGTGGTTTCCGAAATCATGGAGTCCAACGGCTCGTCCTCGCAGGCTTCGACGTGCGGCGGCTGCCTTTCCATGCTTGCCGCGGGCGTTCCGATGAAGAAGATGGTCGCCGGCATCGCGATGGGGCTCATCACCGAAGGCGAGCATTACGAGAAGTACAAGATCCTTTCCGACATCCTCGGCGAGGAGGATCATCTGGGCGACATGGACTTCAAGGTCGCCGGAACGAAGGACGGAATCACCGGCTTCCAGATGGACATCAAGATTCCGGGCGTTACGACGGAAATCATGCAGAAGGCGCTGGAGCAGGCGCGCGTCGGCCGCCTGCACATCCTTTCGATTATGGAGAAGTGCATCGACAAGCCGCAGCCGGTCAGCGCGAACGCGCCGAAGATCCTTTCGATGAAGATTCCGGTGGACAAGATCGGCGCGCTCATCGGCCCGGGCGGAAAGAACGTCAAGGCGCTCTGCGCGCAGTACAGCGTTACCATCAATACGGAGGACGACGGAACGGTTACCATCTACGGGAAGAACGGAACGAGCGCCGAGGCCGCCAAGAAGGCGGTCAAGGGCATCACCGAAGATCCGGAGCCTGGCCTGATCTACAACGGGACGGTCAAGCGCATCATGGATTTCGGCGCGTTCGTCGAAATCCTTCCGGGAAAGGAGGGGCTGTGCCACATTTCCAAGCTGTCCCGCGACCGCGTCAACAAGGTGACGGACGTTCTGAAGGAAGGCCAGCAGATTCCCGTGAAGCTTCTGGAAGTTGACAAGATGGGCCGCCTGAACCTTTCGTACATCGACGCGCTCGAAGAGCAGAAGAAGTAGGAATGGCGCCGCTTGCGGCGTGAGGAGGGGCGCTGACGGCTGTCTGCGCCCCTTTTTTAATATTTGAAGGCGCTTCCGCCGATGAACTCGCGGATGATGGAGCGGGACGGCACGGCGGTCGGCGGGATGGGCGAGAAGTTGTTCAGGAAGTTGAGCAGCATGCACGCTTCCGAATATTCCTCGCGGCTGGGATTGACGCAGCGCAGGAGCGGCTCGGCGAAAATCTTGAGCACCGCCAGCTCATAGTCGAGCGCGGTGTTCAGGATTGCGTCGGCGTTGTTCTGGAACGGAAAGATGTGCAGCCGCTCCCCCTTCTGGACGTTCGGCCACATCGCGATGGTGTCCGCCGCAGACTTTCCGCGGAACTGTGCGTCGCGGACGAGGCGGCGGATGAGGCGGTTGTCGCTGGTGGAAATGCGGTTGTGGTCGTCAAGGTTCAGCTGCGTCAGCGCGGACAGGTAGATTTTGAATTTCAGTTCGGATGGAATGAGCGGCGTCAGCTTGTCGTTCAGTCCGTGGATGCCTTCCATGATGAGGATGTCGTTTTCGGCGAGGCGCATCCTGTTCGATTCCTCGAAGAACTGGACGCCCGCCTGAAAGTCGTATGACGGAACGGACACCTCCTTCCCTTCAAACAGTTCGATGAGGTTCTTGTTGAGCAGCGGGATGTCCAGCGCCTCAAGGCATTCGTAGTCGTAGTTTCCGTTCTCGTCCTTGGGATTGCGGTCGCGACCGACGTAGTAGTTGTCGAGGCTGATGACCTTCGGCATATAGCCGATGGCGCGCAGCTCCAGCGCGAGCTTCTTCGACGTCGTCGTCTTCCCGGAGCTGGACGGGCCTGCGATGAGGACGACGCGTACCTTGCGGCTGGAGGCGATCTGGTCGGCGATGTCGGCGATGCATTTTTCCTGAAACGTTTCCGAAATGGCGATGAAGTCGTCGGCGCGCCGCTCGCTGATGAGCTGGTTCAGCGATGCCGCGGACGTGACGCCCAGCTGCTTCCCCCACTGCTTGTAGCGCGAGTAGATGTTGAACAGCTTCGGCTCGTCCTCAAATTCGGGAAGGACGCCCGGCTCGTGGGATTTGGGGAAGCGGAGCAGGAATCCGCCGCCGTACGGCATGAGGGCGAACGTCTTCAGAAGTCCGGTGGACGGAACCAGCGGCCCGAAGTACATATCGCTGAATCCGTCAATCGTATTGATGCGGATGACCGGCGGCGCGATATAGTTGAGCTGCCGCCTTGTTTCGGTGAGTCCGAGCGATTCGAACAGCGCGGTCGCCTCTTCATACGCGATGAATGTGGTGAGGATCGGAAGGTCTTGGGCGACGAGGCGGCGCATTTCCGCTTCAAGCGCGGCGACGTGTTCCGCTTCGACGGGGCTTCCTGTGTTGAGTGTGTAGTAGTAGCCGTAGCCGAGGCTGTGGCCGACGAGCAGCCTCGCGTCCGGATACAGGCGGTGCGCCGCCGCCGCAAGCAGCAGGCAGAGCGAGCGCCGGTAGACGATGGAGCCGTCCTTCGTGTCGTCGAGGACGGGCGCAAGGCGCGCGCTGCATTCGAGCTTTTTGTCGAGCGGGCAGACTTCGTTGTTGACGCGGACGGCGAAAATCCGTTCCTCCGGCTCCGAAAAATGTTCACGCAGGGAAAGCGCCTGGATTCCTGCCTCCGCCTGGCATGTCGTTCCGTCGGGAAAGGTGAAAGTCAGTTTGTCTTGCATTATTTTGAATCTCCTGTTGAAGTGCTTTTTTCATTATACACTCATTTTACACCATGAATTCCAGAAAAAAAAGCGCCTGCCGCGCGGAACGCCGACGGTTTGACAAGATGTTCCGTTTCTTTTATTCTTGAACAATCTGAATATTGCATAGTTCGAGGTTTTGTATGATTGATGATTTGCGGATGCCGATTGCGCAGTTGAGGGAAGACATTATGAACGTTTGGGGGCGTCTTTGACTCCGCCGCCATTGAACGGAAGATTGCGGAGAAGATGGCGCTGTCCGAGGCTCCCGGATTCTGGGACGACCACGCGAAGGCGGAATCGGTCATGGCGTCCGTGCGCAAGCTCAAGAGCCGGATCGAGCCGTGGAAGGAGCTGATTGCCGAGGACGACGACCTTGAGACGATGCTGGAGCTTGCCGGAGAAAGCGGCGCCGCGGAGGACGAGGCGGAGCTTCGGACGATGTACGAGGCGGCGAAGGCGAAATTCGAGCGGCTGAACATCCTGAACCTGCTTTCCGATGAAGTGGACGGCAGCAGCGCCTTCATTTCCATCCATTCCGGCGCGGGCGGCACCGAGGCGGAGGACTGGGCGTTCATGCTCAGCCGGATGTACTCGCGGTGGGCGGAGCGCCACGGCTACAAGGTCGAGGTCGTCGACCAGCTTGAGGCGGAGGGCGGCATCAAGTCCGTTACGATGCAGATTGACGGCGACTACGTGTACGGCTATTTGAAGGGCGAGGCGGGAATCCACCGGCTTGTGCGCATCAGTCCGTTCGATTCCAACGCGCGCCGCCACACGTCGTTCTCGTCGGTGTACGTGTTCCCGGTGCTTGACGACACGATTGAAGTGGACATCCGCCCGGAAGACCTGCGCGTCGATACATACCGCGCCGGCGGGAAGGGCGGGCAGCACGTCAACAAGACGGAGTCCGCGGTGCGCTTCACGCACATTCCGACAGGCATCGTCGTCGCGTGCCAGAGCGAGCGCAGCCAGCTCATGAACCGGGCGTCCGCGATGAGCATCCTGCGTGCCCGGCTGTACGAATACTACCGCCAGAAGAAGGAAGAGGAAAACCAGAAATTCAGCGGTGAAAAGAAGGACATCTCCTGGGGAAACCAAATCCGCTCGTATGTGTTCCAGCCGTACACGATGGTCAAGGACCACCGCACGAAGTGCGAGTCCGGCAACATTCAGGCTGTCATGGACGGCGACATCGACCAGTTCATGAACGCGTACCTTGTCGCGAAATGGAAGGGGCTGCCGATGGAGCCAAGTGACGGCGAACATTTATAGCATTCTGAAGAAAGTCGTCTGCGTCTCATTCGCCTCCGCGGCGCTCTGCGCCGGCGCCTTTTCTGCGGAAGGCGCCGGATGGACGCTTGCCGCAGAGCAGTTCAAGCTTTCCCAAAAGGGCGCGTCGTCTCCCGCGACGGAGGCCGCCGCGAGGACGCTGCCGTCGCTTGTCCTTGAGCAGCTGGCGGAAAATCTCATGCGGATGCCGCGGGCGACCGAGCAGCTGGATCGGAAGCTTTATGATTTCCGCACCGAGCGCCTGTCGCTGTTCCTCCAGCTTTCCAAGGAAGTGCAGGCGCGGGACTCCCTCGTGCTGTCGGGAATTTCTCAAAAGCGCCTCGCCGCGAAAATCAAGGAGGCGGACAAGAAGGTCGGCGAAATTCAGGATAAGATCGACGCGAACCTTGCCGCGGAGGCTGCGGAGCGGGAGAAATATGCGCCCCGCATCGAGCGCGACGCCGAGAGGGAGAGGCGCCTGCGCGAGGGCGGCGTCGTGGACGATGAAAGCCGCGGGCGCGGATCGTTTTCGCAGATGCTGCGTGATTTTGTTTCCCGCGGAGACAGCGACGAGGGCGTTCTGGAAAGCGTGGTTTTGTACCAGAACGACGTCTTCCGGCTGTTCGACGCGGGCGCGGAAAAATCAGCGGAAGGCTACCAAAGCTATGCGTTCGAAAAGGCGTGCGTGGATGCGGGCATCCGCGGCCTGATCACCGGGACGATTACGATTTACGGCTCCTATATGTCGGTGTCGGCGGCGCTGTACCAGTATCCGGGCGCGCGTGAAATTGCGCGCGCCGTCGAAGTCGGACAGACGGAGGAATTGAAGCACATTGCGACCGGACTTGCGCTGCAGCTGACGCCGAAAATTGCGGACAGCATGCCGGTGGAGCTGACGTTCAGCATCCAGCCGGAAGAGGCGGCGGCGGACGTCACCGTGACGGTTGACGACGTGGTCTACCGCGGGCTGCCGGAGTCGCTGACGGTGACCAGCGGCGTGCATACCGTCATGTTTTCCGCCAGCGGGTTTGCATCGGCCTCCACATCATATTCGTTCACGGGAAACCGCCGCTTCCATATTGAGGCGGCGCTTTCGGAAAACAACGACGGCGCGGTTCAATTGCGGCTCAAGAAGCTGTTCTCCGGGGAAGTGTACGCGAACGGGCTGTACTTCGGCGGCATCAGCGCGGAGAATCGGTTTTCTTCAATTTCAATCAACAATATGCCGGTCTTGGGGCATTTTGTTTCGGAGGACGGCAGCGCCGCCGACTTCTATGTGCCGCAGAATCTGCTGTCGGACGGCGCGCTTCTGACTGTGGACGCCCGGCCGTTCGACCGCAGCGACTATATTGAAAAAAGGCGGCGCTGGCTGTATGCTTCATACAGCGCGCTCATCGTTTCGCTGCTTCCGTCATTCTATACGTACGGAAACTATTATGCCGCCGCCAATTCCTACAACAGCGGTTCCGGCGTGAGCTACGAGAAGGCGAAGAACTGGCAGCTGGCGTCTGGAATTTCGATAGGAATTTCTGCGAGCTGCGGCGTCTTCTTCATCTATGAGCTGGTGCGGTACTTGAAGGCGGCGAATTCCGTGCTCCCGGCGCCAGCGCGGCCGCTGGGTAGAAGGGAGCTTCGGCTTTTGGAAGAATCGGCGGCGCAGCCGGCTGACGCCGGTGCGGAGGCGGCGGACGGCGCGGAGGCGTCTGATGGTTTGGAAGCGCCGGATGATTCGGAGCGGCAGCAACTGCCGGCGGAAGGGGAATGATATGGCGAAGATGACGTTTGCGGAAAAGGTTCGGAATGTGTTCAAACGGCGGCGCGAGTCGGACGCGTTTTTCGAGGAGCTTGCCGACAGCCTGATAGAAGGAGATGTGGGCGCGCGGACGGCGTTCGACATTGCCGGGCAGCTGGAGGACGGCTGCCGCAGGAAGCGCCTTCAGGAAGAGCGCGAAATCCTTTTGGAGCTCAAGGAAATTCTGCTTGGCTATGTGAAGTCTGTTTCGCTGCGGCCGGACGCCGCCGGAACGAACATCTGGATGCTTTTGGGCGTGAACGGCGTCGGGAAGACGACCAGCGCCGCGAAGTTGGCGGACTTCTTCAGGAAGGACGGCGTGGAGAACGTTCTGTTCGCCTCTGCGGACACGTTCCGGGCGGCCGCCATCGAGCAGCTTGCGGCGCACGCGGAGCGGCTCGGCGTCCGCGCGGTGAGCCACCAGCACGGCTCGGATCCGGCGGCGGTCATCTTCGACGCGGCGGAGGC
>CAMWPF010000056.1 GCA_947176045.1 uncultured Treponema sp.
ATTCAATCACGCCTTCCGCGCCCGACGACTTGACCGCGCGCGCGACCGCAGCGCCGTCCCCCGCCGGAACCTTCACGGACGCGTCCGCCGCCATCGTGTCAACTGCCGCGACAACTTCATGCCCCAGCGCCTCCGCGCACGACTTCACCATGCGCCCCATCTTTCCAAATCCAACGACCGCTATCTTCATGTCCATTCCTCCATCATGTCAGCCGAAATACGCCTTGTGCAGGATTCGGACCGTACGGTCTGAATCCTTATCATCGACAAGCATCGAAATATTGACCTTCGAGGCGCCCTGGCTGATCATCTGCACGTTGATGCCCTCGTCGGCGAGCGCTTTGAAGCCGGTCGCAAGGATCGCGCTGGAATGCACCGCATCGCAGACAACCGTAACAATCGCCTTGCCCGTATGCACACTCACGTCGGCGACACGCCGCAAGTCCTCCACCAGCCCGGACAAGTCCGCCCTGGTGTTCAGCGTGCAGGAGACGGACACCTCCGACGTCGCAATGACGTCGACGCTGATGTTCCACTTCAAGAACTGGTTGAAGATGTGCGCAAGGAATCCAGCCGCGCCGAGCATCCGCGAGGAGACGATGTCCACAAGCACCACGTGCCTGACCGACGTGATGGCGCAGACCGGCGGCACCGTGCCGGAATGCCGCTCGACGATGAGCGAGCCTTCGCTTTGAATATTGTAGGAATTCTTGACGCGCACCGGCGTTCCCGTCCTCCGCACCGGCATCATCGAACGCGGATGCAGCACCTGCGCGCCGAACATCGCAAGCTCCTGCGCCTCCTCGTAAGTAGCTTCGGGAACGGGCTTCGCGTCGCGGCACACGCGCGGGTCGGCCGTCATGATGCCGTCGACGTCCTTCCATGTCTGGACTTCCTCCGCGCCCAGCGCCGCGCCGATCATCGTCGCCGTCAGGTCGCTGCCGCCCCTGCCGAGCGTCGTGATGTCGCCGCGGGAATCCTTCGCGATGAATCCGGTGACGACGGGAATGTCCGTGTCCGCGCCGTTCTTGTATCCGTCGAGGCGCGCAGGAATCGTCTGCCACACGTCCTCCAAAAGCTCCGCCGCCATGAACGTGCTGTCGCTCGTAAAGCCGACGTCCCACGCATCGTAGGCGCGCGCGCCGATGCCTTCCTTCCGCAAGTACGCCGCCATCATGCGCACGGACATCCGCTCCCCGAACGAAACGAGGCAGTCGCGGACGCGCCTGGACAGCTCCCTGAGCATCGAAATGCCGGTGAGCCACTGCTCCAGCTCCGCAAGGAGCAGGGAAATCTCATCCATCGGAACGCCCAGCGCCGCCGCCGTCTCTTCATGGAGCTTCGCAACGCCGGACACGTCCACAGTGCCGCGGAGCGCCTTTTCCGCGGCCTCAAGCAGATGGTCGGTCGTATCGCCCATCGCGGAAAGCACGACGACCGGGCGCCTGTTCTGATGCGCTTTGACAATCGAAGCGACGTGTCTGATTCTGTCCGCGTTCGCAACGGAAGAACCGCCGAATTTCATTACAATCATACTGACACATTACACTTTTGAGCCTGTTTGTGCAATAAAGCCGGATGCGGCGCATCAGCCCGGCGGCAGAAGCGCGCGGACGAACGGAATGGCGGCGGCGAACAGAATTTCCATCAGAAACGCCGGAAGATAGTTCGCCGTCCTGACGCTCTTCACGCCCAGGAGGTTCAAGGCAATCATGATGATGATGGCGCCGCCGCACCCGGTCAGCTCGTCAAGCAGCTCGTTTGAAACCAGCGGACTGATGACGACGGACAGCAGCGTGAGCGCGCCTTGATAGACGAAAACCACAAGCGCTGAAAACGCCGTTCCGACGCCCATCGCGCTCGCAAGGGAAATCGCCATGAATCCGTCCAGCACCGACTTTGTGAAGATGATTGTATAGTCGCGCTCGATGCCTGCCTTGAATGAGCCGATGATTGACATCGCGCCCACGCAGAACAGCACCGAGGCGTTCAAGAACGCATAGGCGAAGCCGCGGCCGCCGTCCGCACGCAGCGGCGCGCCGTCTTCAGATTCCGCGCGCCCTGTCCCGCAGACGGCGCGCTGGAGCAGCCTGCCGAATGCGAGTATCTTCCCGTCGATGTCCCAGACGGTTCCGAGGACGCCGCCGATGACGAGCGAAAGCGAGAGGCAGACGATGTTCTGGTATTTGAGCGCCATCTGAATTCCGAGCGCCAGCGTCACCACGCCCGCGCCCGTCCTGATAGCTTCGGACAGCCCTTCCGTGATTTTCTTTGAGCATAGAAGACCGATGGCGGAACCGACGATGACGGCGGCGCAGTTGACAAGGACGGCAATCATACAACCTCCCGGACGGCGCGGACGTCCGCGCCGCCGCCTTCCGCGCGAATAAAAAAAGCTTGCCATAAAAGGCAAGCTTTCTGCGGAGAACAGGACTTGAACCTGCACAGCTTATCACCACAAGGACCTCAACCTTGCGCGTCTACCAGTTCCGCCATCCCCGCGCGTTGTTCCACATAATACCAAAACCGCCGCCGCTTGTCAAGAAAAATCCCGCCGGAATTCAAAAATCACGCCGCCTGAAAGCGGCCGGGAACAGGCCGCGCGCACTGCGCCGGCCATGTCTGGCCGTTTACCGGCCGATGACATTCCAGAATGCCGGCGCGTCCATCGAACTTCCTCCCGAATCAGTACGCGGAGGCAAGTCCGCCGGGCTTCACCTGGAAGTGGCTGAATTCCATGCTGAACGAGGCGCGTCCCTGCGTCGCCGAGCGCAGGTTCGTTGAAAAGCCGAACATCTTCGCCATCGGCGCCTGCGCGTGGATGACGTCGCCGGAAGACTTCGAGTCCTGTCCGAGAATCATGCCGCCGCGCTGCGTCACCTGGCTCATCGCGTCGCCGACAAAGTCCTTCGGGCAGGAAATGTCGACGTTCATGACCGGCTCGAGCAGCTCCGGCGACGCGGCGGCGCACGCCTTGTCGAACGCCTGCGCCGCACACGCCTCGAACGCGAACGTCGTCGCCGTCAGCTCGTTGTATTCGATTCCTGTAACGACGACCGCCGTGTCCGTGCAGGGGTAGCCGTACTGGATGCCGGATTCAAGGGAGCTTTTGAAGCCGCCCTCCACCGCCGCATATATTTCCGCCGGAATGTCGTTCCGGGAAACATCGCAGCGGTAGGAGTTGCCCTCGCCCTGCCCGCGCGGCTCCACGCGCACGCTGAGCGCCGCCGCCGTCTCCTTTCCGCCAAGGACGCGGCTGTACTCCTCCGTAACTTCCGCGGCGGCCGTCACCGCCTCGCGGTAGGTAACCTGCGGAGCGCCGACGCGCGCCTTCACGCCGAAATCGTCGCGCATCCGCGTCACAAGGACGTCCAGATGCAGCTCGCCCATGCCGCTGATGATCAGCTGGCCGGTCTCCGCGTCCTCGTGCCACGTGAACGTTGGGTCTTCTTTTGAAAGGATTTCCAGCGTCTCGTTCAGCTTGTCATGCTCGCTCATGCTTTCAGGCTCCAGCGCGACGGAAATGACCGGCTGCGGGAACGTCGGCTTCTCCAAAAGCACCGGAAATCCCTCGCTCCCGACCGTGTCGCCCGTCTGCGCAAGCTTCATGCCGACGAACACCGCAATGTCCCCGGCGGCGATTTCCGAAACAGGCTCGCTCTTGTCGGCGTGCATCCGAAGGATCCGGTTCACGCGCTCGCGCTTGCGCTTGCTGATGTTGAATATCTGGCTGCCCGCGGCAATCTTTCCCGAATACATACGCACGTAGCAGAGGCTTCCCATCTCGCGGTCGTACTGAATCTTGAAGACGAGGCCGAGCGGCATTCCGGCGGAACTGCACGGGACGGAGACCTTCTCCTCCCGCTCCTTCTTGACGTGAAGCCCCTCCGCCGCAGGAATTTCGTCCGGCGACGGAAGGTACTCGACGACCGCGTCGATGAGCGGCTGGACGCCCTGATTGTGCCGCGCCGCCCCCATGAGAACCGGCACGAACGTCCGGCTGATTGTGCCGCGCCTGAGCGCGACCTTGAGCTCCTCCACCGAAATGCCGGCGCCTTCGAGGTAGCGTTCGGCGAGGGCGTCGTCGCTCGCGGCAATCTGCTCGACGAGCTTCTCGCGCCATTCCTCAGCCTCCGCGCGGCGCTCCGCCGCGACGTCCGACTCAAAAAACTGCTCGCCGTCCGTCGCGGCGTCCCAGCGGACTTCCTTCATTGAAAGCAGGTCGATGACGCCCTCGAACGCCTGCCCCTGTCCGATCGGAATCTGGAGCGCGAGGCATTCCACGCCGAATTTGTCATGCACATCCGCCATCGAGGCGAAGAAGTCCGCGCCGACGCGGTCCATCTTGTTCATGAAGCAGATGCGCGGAACGCGGAATTCGTCGGCCTGCTTCCAGACCGTCTCCGTCTGCGGCTGGACGCCGTCCACGGCGCAGATGACGGCGACCGCGCCGTCAAGGACGCGCAGCGAGCGCTCGACTTCCGCCGTAAAGTCGACGTGTCCCGGCGTGTCGATGATGTTGATTTGAAATCCCTTCCAGAACGTCGTCGTCGCCGCGGAGCAGATTGTGATGCCGCGCTCCTGCTCCTGCGCCATCCAGTCCATCGTCGCCTGGCCGTCGTCGATTTCCCCGATCTTGTGAATTTTCTTCGTATAGTACAGAATCCGTTCCGTCGTCGGCGTCTTGCCGGCGTCGATGTGCGCCATGATTCAGATATTCCGCATTTTTTCCATGCAGGAAGTATACCTGTTTGCGGAATTTTTCACAATACGGCGCAGGAAGGCGGAACCGGGAGGAAGCTCTCCGTGCCTCCTGCCGCCCGCCATGCGAAAAAAAAATCCCCGGAACATCCGTTCCGGGGATTCCTCCGCCTGCCGCACCGCCGCTATTTGCGGATGTTGCGTCCGTACAAGTCCGAGATGAACGCGAGGCGCTCCGCGCGTTCGGCAGTCAGCGCGCCGTCCGCCATGCGCCACGCCCAGTTGCCCCCCGTCGTGGACGGCGTGTTCATGCGAGCCACGCTGCCGAGCCCCAGAACGTCCTGCATCGGAACGACGGCGTAGTCCGCGGTGGAGGCGATCGCCACCCGGACAAGCTCGGCGCACAGTTCGCCTGAATCAGCCATCGCGCGCGCGGCGGCGCAGCCAAGCTTCTTCCCGACGGCGTACTCAGCGGCAATCCGCACGGCGTCGTCGTCCGCCGCATCCAGCCAGCCCTGCATCGTGTCGTTGTCGTGGGTTCCCGTGTAGACGACGGCGTTCTGCGGATACATATGCGGCAGGAACGCGTTGACCATGCCGTCCTTGCCCGCCTCGTTCGGATCGAACGCGAACTGCATGACCTTCATGCCCGGAAATCCGCAGTCGTCGCGCAGCTTGCGCACGCCGTCGGTGATGACGCCCAAGTCCTCCGCGATGACGGGAATGTCGCCAAGCTCCTTCCTGATTGTGTCGAACAAGCCGATGTTCGGGCCGGGAATCCACCTGCCGTTCACCGCCGTCTCCTCTCCGTACGGAATCGACCAGTACGCCTCGAAGCCGCGGAAATGGTCGATCCGCACGCAGTCCACCAGCTCAAGCATCCGCTGGATGCGGCGCACCCACCACGAATATCGGTCCTTCTTCATCGCGTCCCAGTCGTACAGCGGATTGCCCCACAGCTGCCCGGTCGCGCTGAAGTAGTCAGGCGGAACGCCGGCGACGGCGAGCGGAACGCCCTTTTCGTCCAGCTGGAAGAACTTCTGGTTCGCCCAGACGTCGGCGGAATCCGGCGCGACGAAGATCGGAATGTCGCCGATGAGCGAAATTCCCCTGTCGTTCGCGTACTTCTTGAGCGCGAACCACTGCCGCGCAAAGAAGAACTGCACGACTTTGATTTCTTCTATATTTTGCGTGTGCTCGGCGTCCCACTTGGAGACTGCCTTGGGATCGCAGGCGGCAAGCTCCGCAGGCCAGAACGCGTTCCACATCTGGGCGACGCCGCTGACGCCCTGCTTCTCCGCCTCCGCGTCGTAGTGCTGCTTGATGCTCGTAAAGTCGGCGTAGTTGTTGAGCCACGCCGCGTTGTCGTTCTTGAACGCCTCGTATGCGTCGCGGTCCTTTTTGGAGCAGTTCTTGAGGAAGTAGGCGGCGCACTTCGCAAGGACGGGCATCTTCCACCAGACGACCGAGCCGTAGTCGACCGGCCCCTCGCGCTTGATATATTCCGGCGGCACGATGTCGGCCGCATCCGCCCAGCCGTCCGCCGCAAGGGCGTCCAAGTCGATCATGAGCGGGTTGCCCGCAAACGTCGAAAACGAGGCGTAGGGGGAGTCGCCGTACCCCGTCGGACCGAGCGGCAGGATCTGCCACAACGTCTGGCGGGCCTTCTCAAGCCAATCCACAAACACATACGCTTCCTTTCCAAGCGTGCCGATTCCAGGCGCCCCCGGCAGAGACGTCGGGTGCATCAATATACCGCTGCTTCTCGTAAGTTTCATACCGACTATTTTAGCATACCGCCGCCAAAAAGCAAATTATTTTTGCGGCGGAACGAACGCGCGCGGCGGGCGCAACCGCGCTTCCTTGACACGCCACGGATTTTCTACTATTTTTATGGGAAAACCGATTATTCAGGAACCGCCGTGGACTTTTCTTTTATCAGCAGAGCCATCCCGCTGTACGTGCAGGCGGCAGGACTGACAATCAGGATCGCCGCCGCCGGCATCCTGCTGTCCTCCGCCGTAGGACTGGCGTGCGCCGTCATACGCTACGAAAAAATCCCCGTCCTGAACGCGGCGGCCGCGGCATACGTCGAACTGTCGCGGAACACGCCGCTGCTCATCCAATTGTTCTTCCTCTATTTCGCGCTTCCCCGGCTCGGCGTCAAGCTTTCCTCCCAGCAGTGCTGCGTCATCGGACTCACCTTCCTCGGCGGAAGCTATATGGAGGAGACGTTCCGCAGCGCGCTGGCAGCCGTCTCCCGCGTCCAAATCGAAGCCGGACAGTGCGTCGGACTGAGGCGGATGCAGATCATCCGCTTCATCGTCCTGCCGCAGGCGTTCAGCGTCTCCGTGCCGGGATTCTGCGCGAACGTCATGTTCCTCATCAAGGAGACGTCTGTCTTCAGCGCGGTCGCCGTCGCGGACTTGATGTACGTCGCGAAGGACTTGATCGGACTGTACTATAAGACCGACGAGGCGCTCGTGCTGCTCGTCGCCTCATACTTCATCCTGCTCCTGCCGGTAACAATCGCCGGCGCATGGGCGGAACGGAGGCTGCGCCATGCCCAGTTCGGCGGCTGATTCCGCAATCGTCCAGGCGTTCAGCGTCCTGTCCGCCGGACGGAATTTCGCGCGGCTCCTCGGCGGACTGTGGGTGACGGTGCGCATCGCGGCGGCGGCCGTCATCCTCTCGCTGTGCTTCGGACTGCTGCTCGGCATCGTCATGACGCGGAAGAACAGGATCGTCCGCGCCGCCTGCCGCATCTATCTGGAATTCATGCGCATCATGCCGCAGCTCGTCCTCCTGTTCATCGCCTATTTCGGGCTGACGCGCGCCTTCGGCTGGCAGCTTTCCGGCGAGGCGGCGTCCGTCCTCGTCTTCACGCTGTGGGGGACGGCGGAAATGGGCGACTTGGTGCGCGGCGCGCTCGAATCAGTCCCCCGCCACCAGTATGAAAGCGGCATGGCGCTCGGACTCACCGACCGGCAGATCTTCTTCAGCATCATCGTTCCGCAGACAGTCCGCCGGCTCGTTCCGCTCTCCATGAACCTCATCACGCGCATGATAAAGACGACCTCGCTCGTCGTCTTCATCGGCGTCATCGAAGTCGTCAAAGTCGGGCAGCAGATTATTGAAGCGAACCGGCTCACCGTCCCCTCGGCGTCCATCGCGGTGTACGCGGTGATCTTCTTCCTGTACTTCATCGTCTGCTGGCTGCTTTCGCTGGCGGCGGGCGCGCTGGAGCGGCGGCAGAAGGAATGACGGAGCAATCAGGACGGCGGCCGCCGCGTCCGGCGGAAGG
>CAMWPF010000057.1 GCA_947176045.1 uncultured Treponema sp.
AGCAGGTGGCGGCAGATGGGGCTTGTCCGGGAGTCGTCGATGACCAGCAGGCGGATCGCGGCCGGCGGGTTGTCGGCCCAGCCCTTGAGCTTGCCGGCGATGTAGGCGCTCTGGGTGTTGGTGCGGTAGACGTTCTCCCAGTAGCCGGGGCGCAGCTTGAGCGCGTCGTCCGCGACGGCCGCCGACACCTGCCTCCACGTCTCGGCGTAGCTCACGCCGGATTCGACTGCATCGGCGAGGATGCCCTTCGCCGCCTCGATGTAGTCCGCCGCCGACAGCCGGGCGACGGTAAAGGCCCGGAATCGGACCATCGGCTCGAGCGCGTCCCATTCTTTTTTTGTCAGCGGGATTTTTGCACGGAGGAATTCCGCGGCCTCCGCAAACGGCACGGGCGGGACGTCGTCCGCCGCCTCTATCAGCCGGGAGCCGTCCATGTCTCGGCCGGCGTGCTCCATGCCCAGCAGGTACGACGCGGCGATCAGGCGCTCGGCGGCAGCGGCGGCGCCGGCATCGTCCTCGCCGGAAACTGCCTTTTGTGCCGCGCTGTCTATGGCTTTTTCATCGTTTTTGACGGCATTTAAATACGCCTCCAACGCCGTTTTTACGGCGGCGCGCACGTCCTTTTTTGCGGACTCCGCAAGGCTGTCAAGCTCGGCGAGCCGCGCCCGCTCCTCACGGACGGCGTCGGAGTCGGCGAGCATCAGCAAAAGCGGCAGTTTTTTTTTACACTTTTTTTGCCGTCATCGGACAGCTGCAGGCCGCCCGCGCCGCCGTCGTTGACGAACGCGTCGTCCTCGTCCGCCGGCTCCGGCAGCGCGTAGAACGAGTACAGCGCCGAGCGCGACAGCGGGATCCGGCGGTCGACGGCCTGCATGACCTGCTCAAAGCTCGCGCGGCGCTCGACGTCGAACACAATCTGGGGCGCCGACACTCCCGCACCGTAGTTGAGCGCGACCGTCCAGTCGATGATCTTCTGCAGCACGCCCTGCAGCTCGAGCGCGACGGCCTTGCATTCCTCGTACAGGAGGTCGGCCTGCACCTCGCCGAGCGCGAGCGAGCCGCCGTTGGTGGTGCTTGTCGCGATCGCCTGCCCCGTCAGCCCGTAGGAGATCTGCACGTCGCACGCCTCCACAAGCTCCCGAAAGTGCGCGAGGTCGCCGCTCATGCCGACGTCGTTGATGGAGCTGATGTTGCCGACGGCGGCCGCGGAGCCGGACTGGATGCCCATGAGCATCTGGGCGATCGACGAGGCGCGCTCGCTGATCTTGTCATCGCTGCCGTCCATCTCAAACAGGGCGACGATGCTCTTGACGGAGAATTTCTCCGTCGCCTGCAACCAAAAGTCGTAGCCGGCCTGTTTGAACATCCACGCCCAGTAGACGCAGCGCAGGACGCTCGTGCCGTAGGGGTTCTCGTCGTCGGGGTCGTGGCGGTAGATGAGCCACTTGTAGTCCTGGTCAAGCTCGATGCTGCGCCCGTCCTGCCGGAGGTACGCCTTCCAGTCGGCTGAGAAGTGGAACCGCTCCGGGCGGCGCGTGATGTAGTTGTCGGGGATCCAGCGGCCGTCCGCCTCCCTCCAGATCAGCTCGGAGACGGAGAAGCCGTAGTCGAGGGCGGACAGGATGCGCTTGTTCTTCCGCGTCATGTTTTTAAAGAGAGGGATGTCGCGGACGAAGCTGTAGACGCGGGCGGCGGACTTTCCCTGCTCGATGAGCAGCGGGAAGTTGAGCGCGGCGTTCTTGATCTTGCCGAGCAGCGACTTTATACGCGGGTCAGTCCGCATCTTGCGGTAGGTCTCGTAGCTGTCCCACGTGCCGGACGCGACGTCGTCCGGATTGGGCATATACGACATAAAGCGCAGCACGCTGTCCGTGACGATCTGCGTCGTCAGCTCTCTTTTGGTCGGGGTCCTCATGCGTCCGATTGTACGGCCGGGCGATGCCGCCTGCTGTAACGGTGGCACGGCGCGGGCTGTGCCACCGTTACAGTCCGCGCGGGCGATCGGCGGTAGGATGGCGGCATGAGCACGATCAAGATTGTCATCGAGCGGGCGAAGAGCAGCTACGACTTCCGCGCCGATCCGGCCCGTCCGGACGGCTTCGACAACAACTACAAAAACAACTCCAAGGACTGGCTCGTCCTCTGCGACGGCGGCACGGAGCTCGCGCGGTTCCGCTGCCAGAGCGTCGCCAACTACTGCTTCGGCGCCAACGCCACGGCGGACACGGTGGCGCACGGCGACACGGTCGCGCCGGGCGAGTTCGAGCTGCGGCTGTTCGTCGAGCCGCGGAATTTTCACGGAGAAATTCATGCTATAACCCGGACGCGCGACCTTGACGGGCAGTGGATCGGGCGGGACGCGATGCAGACGACGGCGGGCGGCTACCAAAACGGGCGGTGGCTCGTCCACGACCGCTGGAGCGCGGCGCAGGGCGGCGACACCGCCTACGCATGGAGCGCCGGATGCTTCATCCTGTCATCGGACGACCTTGCGGCGCTCAACACGCTGCTCCATGCATACAAGTTCTCGCCGGGCGACATCGTCTCCGGCGAGGTCGTTGAAATCGATCTTTAATAGCAAAAAAAGGAGGTTAAAAATATGGAACTTAAGGGCAAGACTTTGTCGCTTCTGTCCAAGGTGCTGGCGCTCGTATTCGTCATCGTGTGCTTCGTCGTATCGGTGGTGGCGCGGATTCCGATTCCGATCGACGACACTATCAAGGTGGCGGTGTTCGTCGCGCTGGTGTTCTCTCCAGTCGACGTGAGCATGTGGATTCAAAATTTCTTCGGCTCGCGCCCCCGCAAGACGATCCCGGACGACGGCAAGGACCATGATGCCGGCGGCGTTTAAGATTATTGCCGCCGCGCTTGCGGGCGTGGCGACGGCTGCCGCGATGCTTGCGGCGGCGTTTTTGTCGGGGCGGCGGCGCGGACGGGCTGACACGGCGCAGGCTGCGGCGGACGCCGCGTCGAAGAAAAAGGAGGCGGAAATTGCACAGACTGATGCTGCTGACCTTGTTGCTGGCGATGACCGGAGCGGCGGCTACCGCAGACGCAAGGACGAGCTTGTCGCAGACTTCGTCCGGCGGACGGAAAACCTACTCTGAGGCGGAGGTCTCCGCGCTGCTCGACGCTGTGCGCGCGGAGGCGGCTGCGGCGATCGAGGGCGCGTGGGACGACGGGTACAAGGCCGGCGTCCTTGCATACGCGCCGGAGGCGGAGGGGCTGCGCGTCATGGCTGACTCGCTGCGCGTAGAAAGCGCCCGGCTCACCGTGCCGGTCTGGCACGTGCCCGTCTGGGCGGCGGCGGGGATTGCCGTCGGCTTCTGCGGCGGCTACCTCGCAAGGATGGCGCAGTGATGGAGGGGTATGCGCTGACAAACCACATCGCCGGGCTGATCGCGAGCCTCGGCATCCCTGCGACAATAATAATCTGCTCGCTCATCATTTTTTTCGTCTTGAGAGAGTTGAAAAAAGAGAACACCAGCACGCGGAAGTCGATATCGGAGCTGATGGAGCGCTCGGACTCCAAGGACAAGAGCATCAGCACCGACGTCGACGACGTCAAGAAGCAGCTCCAGTCGATCCAGCAGGAGTACGTGACCAAGGAGCAGCACTACCGCGACCTCGAGGGCTGGAAGAGCGAGATCGGAGAGCTGCGCACGTCCGTCGCCAACCTCCCGCTCGAGATAATCAAGATCATCAACAATTTTAAAGAGTGAGGTAAAAAAAATGAAGGGGAACATACTGCGCGGCAAGGTGCTGCGGCTCCTCGGCGACCTGTATCCGGCCGGCATCGAGGAGACGGGCATGGTCGGCATCTACTATCAATACGACAAGGTTGACGACATCATCTGCGCCGCCGCCTACCTGTGCGACAAGGGGCTCGTCCGCAAGACCCAGACGCCGCACCCCTACAAAAAGCAGCAGGACATCACGTGCTACAAAATCACGGCGCGCGGAATCGACCTCCTTGAGGGGACGATACCCGCCGAGGCCGGCATCTCCGTGCCGCGGGAGGGCTGATGGGACGCAAGGGCAAGGCGGCGGAGAACGGGCTGGTCGAGCTGATCGTCGACAAGTGGGCCGGTGGGAAAAAGACCATCGTCTACGTCACCGAGGAGGTCAACCGCGAGCTGGAGCGGCGCGGGCTGCACATCACGTTCAGCCGCGAGTCGATCCGCCGCGTGGTCAAGACCTACGAGGAGGAGGTGGCGGACGCCAAGATGGCCATCGACGCGGCCAAGGCGATGGCGGAAGTCCTCAAGGACAGCCCCGGAACGGAGGCGTCGGAGGCGATGCTCATGCAGATATCGTCGCTCATCGCCAAGGACATCCGCAGCATCGACTCGCTTGAATTTGAGAGCCCGATAGACCTGTGCAACTCGGCGGCGCGCGTCGCGGAGTCGCAGGCGAAGCTGTCGGCGTACCGCACCAAGGCTGTCAAGGCGCTCGACAAGGCCAAGGAGCAGCTCAAGGCGGAGCTGCACAAGGAGATCCAGAGCGATCCGGAGCTGCTTGCGCGGCTGTACGCGATCATCGACCGGGCGGAGGTGCAGTGATGGGGCTTGTCGAGGAGCTTGCGGGCGCAGGGCGCGAGGCGGCGGAGCGGCAGCGGCGGACCGTCCGGGCGCAGGACGACTTCGGCTTCTTCTGCCGGACGTACCTGTCCGACTACTTTTTTGAGGAGCCGGCGGAGTACCAGGCGCTCCTGTACAAGGTCGCCGACAGCCGGGCGCTGACGCCGGAGCTGGCGGAGCGCCTGCGCCCGTTCGTCCGGGACAAGTACCGGCCGCTCCTCCGTCCGGCAGACCGGCTTTCCGGCGCGATGTTCATCGAGCCCCGCGAGCACGGCAAGACGGTCCGCTGGTCGTTCGCGTACGTCCTCTGGTGCGTCCTCACCGGGCGAGCCAAGTACGTCCTGCTCATCGGCGCGTCCGGCGACGCGGCGGCGGAGAACCTGTCCAATATCAAGACCGAAATCGAAGAGAACGAGGCGATCGCCGCGGACTTCGGCGAGCTTCAAGGCGCGGTCTGGACAAACCGCCGCATGGAGCTCGCCAACGGCACGTGCATCCAGTGCAAGGGCTCGGGCGCGTCAATGCGCGGCACGAGGTTCCGGCAGTACCGCCCCGACCTTATCGTCATCGACGACGTGCTCAAGGACGACGCGACAAATTCGTTCACGCAGCGCAACAAGATCCACCGCTGGCTCAAGCGCGTCGTCTTCAACTTGGGCAAGTCGGCGTTCATTATCTGGGTCAACACGATCTTCCACAGCGACGACCCAATCAGCCGCCTGTGCCGGGAGGTGGAGTCCGGAGACCTTGTCAACTGGATCGCCGTGCGGCTGTCATGCATTCTGGAAGACGGTTCGCCGCTGTGGCCGGAGTACTGGGACCTCCAGTCGCTAGCGGACAAAAAGCGCACCATCGGCGCGGCGGCGTTCTCGACGGAGTACATGAACGAGCCGCTGTCGGATGAGGAGCGCATCATCCACCCGGAGTGGATCGCCGAGCACCGCTACGACGAGCTTCCGCCTCGCAGCCGGCTGCGCTTCTTTCTCGGCGTGGATCCTGCGACAGGCAAGCACGACGGCACGGCGGAGGTGCCGGTGGCGCAGGACTCCGAGACGGGCATCTTGTACGTCCTGCCGTCGTTCGCGGACACCTGCACGGAGCAGCGGACGGTGGAGCAGATGGTGATGCTGCACCGCCTCTACCGGTTCGGCGCGATAGCGTGGGAGGACGTGGCTTTTTCGGGCATTTACGGCAACTACATCCAGCGGCTTGCCGCGGAAAAGGGTGTCTATCTGCCGATAATCAAGGTCGGCACAGGCGGCAAAAGCAAGGAGATGCGCGTCCGCTCCTATTCAATGCTGATCCAAAACGGATTCATCCGCTTTCCGTCCAAGGGCTGCTCCAACATCGAGACGCAGCTGTCGGAGTTTCCCCTGGGGGCGTTCGACGACCTGTGCGACGCGCTCTGGCTTGCGGTGCAGGCGGCGGAAAAGGGCGGCGGCAGGGTGCAGGCGGTCAGCGCGATCAAGACGCAGGTGCGGACGCTGGCGACGGGGATAATCAGCAAAGCTCGACGGTAACGATTCTGGTAACGATTGAGCCTTTTTTCGCCCCAAAAATGGGCTTAAAATGCCGTTTTTCGGGCTTTTTTGCATTTTTTGATAAACATTTGATTTTTTGCGGCTTTCGAGGGATAAGTCTTTTATTTACAACAATTTAGCTGATTTTCCGCGGCGCAACCGGGATTCCCATTTCTCATGCTAAATTACAGATGTTTCTCCCGTTTATTTTTTGATTCCAATTTTTTTCTTGCTATCTGTACAATTTGTGCGAAATTCTTTCCGTACATGGCGCAGACTGCCAGAAACAGCGCGCCGCCCGCCGCACAGCTCCACGCCGCAGGCTTTTTCGTCCGCAAGCACAAGGGCGCACTGGACGACAAGAAGCGCATAGGCGGCGCAGTCCTTTGCAAGGGAGACATTCAGACGCATTATCTTTTTTGCCCGGCGCATCCTCATGACCCAGACAAGGGTATAGCTTGCGAGCGTCGCGGCAGCCGCGCCCATCGCTCCGACGAGACGAATCAGGACGACGTTCAGCACGATGTTCAGCAATGCGCCCGCCGCGCTTGAGACGGCAAACGACTTTGAGTCCCGCACCGCCGCGAAGATTCCGCCCAGATAGCCGGACATCGCGCCGAACACCGACGCAACAAGCAGGAACGGCACGAACCGCCACGCCCCGTAGAAGTCGTTCGCATACAGAATCCGCGCCATCGGACGGGCGCACACAATCAGAAGCGAGCAGAGGCAGACCATGCACGCGTTGTACAGCCCGTACATCCTTGAGAAGAACCCGCTCCTGTCATTGCCGTCGAAGTCCTGCACGGCAGAAAGCGTCCATGCCTGGCTGAATATGCCATGAAGCATATTTAGTACCGAGGGAATCTTGTACGCGACGGAATAGATTCCGTTCTGCACGACTCCGCAGAGCCATGCAACAATGTAGCGGTCGGAGACGGAGTTCACCCACCATGAGACGGAGTTGAGCATCATCGGGCATGAGTAGGAGAGCATCTCCCTTCCAAGATTCTGTTCCCGCCTTCCTGTCCTGACGAGACTGAGAATCCTGAGTGAGACGCACAGGTAGACTGACTGGACGAGCGCGCCGCCGATGAAGGCAAGGTAGTACCCCGCAAGCCCCATGCGGAGCGGAAGCAGAAGGACGAGGTTCAGGGCAATCACCACGGCGGAACACAGGACCCCCGAGACGGAGACGTCCCGTATCCTGTCAAGCCCGCGCGCGCAGCTCAAAAGCAGCTGGCTCAGGCCGCTCAGGGCGAACATCAGGAAAAGGAACAGCGGATACTCATTGAAAAGCGGCAGGAAGCTGAAGGCATGGTTTGCGCAGACTGCCGCCGCAAAAACTGCAAGGGAGCACAGGTAGCATTTCAGCCCTACGGAAACAACGCACTCCCGCGGGTTTTTCCTGTCCAGAAGAAAAATCGTTGCCGAGTCGGCGATGTTCAGCGTCAGGACCGGCACAAACAGGCTGACCGTTACGGAGTACAGGTCATACGTTCCGTACTCAGCGGAGGTCAGAACCCTCGTGTACAGAGGCACAAGGAAGAATCCCAGTATCTTTGTCCCGAACTGCCCGGCAGTGAGGCGGAGAATGTTTTTTGCGAGGTATCGTTTTCCCCTCAAAGCTCCGCTCCCGCCAGGGGAACGTTCCGTGCGATACGCGATGTGCTTGTCATAGTCCGCCGGTTTCCTCCTAGCTTTCCGTTTTCTTCCATATATTTACGGCAGTTCCACTCCCACAGAACGCCGGGCAGCGCAAACAGCCTGTCCGAACCGTTCC
>CAMWPF010000058.1 GCA_947176045.1 uncultured Treponema sp.
TTGAAAAGCAAGCTTTCCTTGAAGGAGGAGGGCTTTATGAAAAGCGGCGCGTTCCAGCGCTCCTCCCTGGAGGCGGACAAGCAGGCGATTGTCGCGTACTATATGACGCGCGGATACATCGACGCGCGCATCGTCGATGTGCTGCAGGAGTCGGTCGTCAATGAAAAGAAGGATCATGACGAACTGACGCTGACGTTCATCATCCAGGAGGGCGCACAGTACACGTACAACGGCATCACCATCACGGGGAACGAGATCTTCTCGACGGAAAAGCTGCTTTCCTTCATCAAGCTTAAGACCGGCGATGTCTTCAACCAGACTAAATTCATGGAAGGCGTTTCCGGCATCACGAATTTGTATTACGAAAACGGCTATATGTCGAATGAATTCTACCCGAACGTAAGCAAGGACGCCGAGCGACGGACGGTCGCCTATTCCCTGCAAATTGTCGAGCATTCCCGCGCCCACATCGAGAACATCATCATCAAGGGAAACACAAAGACCAAGGACTATGTCATCCTGCGCGAGCTGCCGTTCCAGCCAGGCGACATTTTTTCCCGCGACAAGATCATGTCCGGCATCCGCAACCTGTACAACACCCAGTATTTTTCAAGCATCGTTCCCGAACCTGTTTCCGGCTCGGAGGAGAATCTGGTCGACCTTGTGATTTCCGTCGAGGAGCAGTCCACGACGTCCCTTCAGTTCGGCATGACGTTTTCCGGCATCGAGGATCCGGACGACCTTCCGATCTCGTTGTTCGCGAAATGGCAGAATTCCAACCTCAAGGGATTGGGAAAGACGATTTCCGCCGGCGTTTCGATTTCAAGCAGCAATCAGGCGGTCGACTTTTCCTACGGGCAGTCGTGGCTGTTCGACAAGCCGATCCAGCTCAGCGAGTCCCTGACGTTCTATCATGCAGACGACTCCGCGCTGGCGATGAACTGGCTTCCCGACGGGCGGCTGGATGACGACTATTATTACATGAATTTCCAGTCGTGGGGCGTAACGCTCGGCTCGTCTCTCGGACACCGCTGGCTTCCGAATTTTGCGATCGTAACGCTGTCGGGCGGCATGACGAACACGGTCGCGGACAACATCTACGACGAGGCGCTGTACGCGCCGTTGGATTCCGGCGTCAACAAGTATGCCAACCGCCTCGGCATGAAGAACTCGCTGTACGCCGCCGTCTCCTTGGACAACCGCGACATCAGCTACGATCCGTCCAGAGGCTGGTTCTTCAATGAGCGCGTCGCGTGGTACGGCCTGATTCCAGGGCTGGAGCGGGAATTCTATTTCCGCACGGACACCAAGCTCGAGGCGTACCTCAAGCTGTTCGACATTCCGATTGCCAACGGCTTCTGGAATTTCAAGGCGGTCCTTGCCGCCATGACAAGCTACACGGCGATCTTCCCGGTGCCGGGAACGCTGTTCGGCTATTCCAGCAAAGTGTATGTGGACGGAATGTTCAACGGACGCGGCTGGACGGACATCTACAACGAGGTGCGCGGAAAGACGATGCTTTCCAACAGCATCGAGCTGCGCATTCCGATTTTCCAAGGAATTTTGGGCATCGACGGATTCTTTGACGCGGTCGTCGTCAAGGACGAGCCGGAGCAGCTGTTCAACGCGCTGTCCGTCGAGGACTTCTACTTCAGCTTCGGCCCCGGCCTGCGCTTCCTGATTCCGCAGTTTCCGCTGCACCTGCTTTTTGCCAACAAATTCAGGATCCGGGACGGGGAAGTCAAGTGGGATGACACGTGGCAGTTCGTTCTGTCGTTCAATGTTACAAACAGATAAATGGTGCGAGGTGGTGTTATGAAACAGTCTGCGTTCAGGCTTCTGGCTTTTTGCGCAATCCTTGCGGCGTCCGCCGCCGTCCATGGGCAGCAAATTACGAAATTCGGCGTCGTCGATACGGCGAAGGTGTACAACGCGTATTTCCGCAATTCCGCCCCCGTCCGCAACTACGAGAAGAAGAAGGCGGAATTCCAGACGGAAATCAATAAGTATACGGAAGAGCTGCGCAAGCTCCAGCAGAAGAAGCTGGACTACGAAAAAAATGAGAACGAGGCGATGGCGCAGCGCACGCAGGGCGAGATTACGAAGAAGATGGACTTCCTGACGGAATATACGAACGCAAAGAATGTTGAGCTGGAGTCCATGCAGAAGTCGCTCCAGAATTCCGACGCGTTCTACAAAAAATTGTACGACACGCTTGCCAAAATTGCGGAAAGCGAGGGCTACAGCATGATCTTGAGCCTGCAGCAGGCGAACGCAATCTTGTGGTACTCCAGTTCGGTGGACATTACGGAGCAGGTGATTTCAAAGCTCGGATTGTAGGCGGCGCATGGAACCAGAAGAGAACCTCACTCCGGTGATGGTGCAGTACCTGAAGATTAAGGGCGAGCATAAGAACGAGGTGCTGTTTTTCCGGCTTGGCGATTTCTATGAAATGTTCAATGAAGACGCGGTGGAAGTGTCGCGCCTTTTGAATTTAACGCTGACGCACCGGGGACAGGCGCCGATGTGCGGCATTCCTCATCATGCGGCGAAAATTTACATTGCGCGCCTGCTCCGGCTCGGCAAGAAAATCGTAGTGTGCGAGCAAGTCGGCGATCCCAAGGGGAAGGGGCTGACCGAACGGAAGGTTGTCGAAGTCATCACGCCGGGAACGGCGGTCGAGGCGGAATATCTGGAAGGCGGCGTGAACAGCTTCCTCGCCGCGCTGTGCGTTTCCCGCGGCATGGCCGGGTTCGCGTTCATCGATGTGACGACGTCCGCGTTTTCCGCGACGTCGTGGCGCGCTTCGGAGATGGCGGGCAATTTTTCGCGGGAGCTGGGGCGCTGCTCGCCGCGGGAGCTGCTGCTTCCGCAGTCGTTGCGCGGCAATGCCGCCGTGCAGCAGGCGGTTTCTGAAATTCCAGGGCTGTCGGTTTCGTATTATCCTGACTGGGACTTCAATGCGGAGCTGTCGTTCCGCCGGCTTTCCGAACAGTTCAAGACGGCGACGCTGCATCCGTTCGGACTGGATGAGGATTCTCCGGAAGTGCCGCCGGCGGGCTTCCTGTTGGACTATCTGCTCAAGACGACGAACACAGCGGTTCCCCATGTCAGCGGAATCCGCGTCTACCGCGACAGCCAGTTTTTGATGATCGACGACTCTTCCCGGCGGAATCTGGAGATTGTGTCGAACCTGCGCGACGGCGGGCAGCGGTACACGCTGCTGGAATGCGTGAACCATGCGCGGACGTCGATGGGAAGCCGCCTCATCCGGCAGTGGCTTTTGTATCCGCTGACGGACGTTGGAAAAATCACCGCGCGGCAGAACCATGTCGCGCTTTTTTTCGGCAATCGGAGCCTTTCGGAGCGGGTGCGGGAGGAGCTGTCTTCCGTCCTCGACATCGAGCGGCTTGCCGGACGGATTGCGATGGACCGCGCGCATCCGAAGGACTTGCAGGCGCTGCGGGGCAGCCTTGCGTCGTGGCTTTCCGCGCGCGAAGCGCTTTCCGCCTATGACTTCGCGTCGCTGGACGAGCGCCCGGTGCAGGAGGTCATCGAGCTGATTGGAAGCGCGATCGCCGACGATCCTGCTGTCGCGCTGACGGACGGCGGCATCATCCGCGCCGGCTGGTCGGAGGAACTTGACCGCCTTCGGGAGGTGCATGACAACTTCGACAAGATCCTGTGCGAATACGAGCAGGAGGAACGGGCGAGGACCGGCATTTCCACGCTCAAAATCAAATGCACCAACGCTGCCGGATACTTCATCGAAGTCAGCAAGGGAAAGCTTTCCGCCGTTCCTGAGAATTTCATCCTCCGACGCGCGCTCGTAAACGGCGACCGTTATACGACTGCAAGGCTTCAGGAACTGGCGCAGGAGCTCAGCGAGGCTGGCTCGCGGATTTTGGAGCTGGAGCGGGACTTGTTTCTGGAAGTCCGCGCCAGGCTGCATGAATTTGTGCCGCACCTCATGCAGGCTGCCGGCGAAATCGCCTACACCGATGCGGCCGCGTCCTTTGCCGAGGCTGCCCGCCTGTATGATTGGATCCGCCCGTCCGTTTCTGAAGATGGAATCCTCAGCATTTCGGCGGGGCGCCATCCGGTCGTTGAAAAGCACCTGCCGCACGGAGAATTTGTTCCGAACGACATTCAAATGCGCGCGCATTCCCGCGAGGAGCCGTTCTTCGCCCTGATTACCGGACCGAATATGGCGGGAAAAAGCACGTTCCTGCGGCAGAACGCGCTGATTGTGCTGCTTGCGCAGGCCGGTTCATTCGTTCCTGCCGCCGCCGCGGAAATCGGAATTGCCGACCGTATCTTCTGCCGCGTCGGCGCCAGCGACAATCTTGCCCGCGGGGAATCAACATTCCTTGTCGAGATGACGGAGACGGCGAACATCCTGCGTTCCGCAACGGACAAATCGCTTGTCATCATGGATGAGGTGGGGCGCGGCACGTCTACGGAAGACGGGCTTTCCATCGCGCAGGCGGTTTCTGAATATCTGCTCAACGTCATCTGCTGCCGGACGCTGTTCGCGACCCACTACCACGAGCTGACGCGCATTGAGAATCCGCAGCTCAGGCTGCTGTGCATGGACGTTTCCGAACAGGCGGGAACGATCACCTTCCTGCGCAAGGTGCGGGAGGGCGCGACGGAAAATTCCTACGGAATCCACGTTGCGCGGCTCGCCGGCGTTCCGCAGGAAGTCATCGACCGGGCGAATGTGATTTTGGAGCATATCCAAGACCGTGCGGAAACCAGGCCTGTTCTGGAAGCGCTGCCAGACTATGGCAGGGCGCCAGGCGGCGCAAAAGAGCTGTGCGCGCCGGGACTGTTCAGCGACGAGGAGATCATTTTGGACGAAATCCTTTCTTCCGACCCTGATTCGATGACGCCGTTGTCCGCCTTGCAGGCTGTCGCCCGGTGGAAGAAGGCGCTCAGCGGGCGCTGAATCTGGCGGCGGATGCCTCCGGATGGTGGTTCAGACAGTTCTTGCTTTTTTTGCTTTAAAAAATTCCGTTTCCGCCGTTTTTTTGCGAAATAAAGGGCATGGATAGTCGATGGTTCTTTTTGTTGCGCGCGTATGCGGCTTCTGCCGCCCGGAACTTCGCGTCGCTTGCATCTGGCGGCGTTCCGTGCGTTGTCTGCGGCGCCGCCGCTGTCGGAATTCCAGTTTGCGCTGCCTGCCGCCGGAGTTTTTTTTCGGTTCCCGAGCCGGACTCGTCGTTTTGCCGCGGCTGCGGGATGCGCCTTGTATCCGAGCGCGGAACATGCACGCTCTGCCGAAAAAATGCGCCTGCCGGTTCGGCTGACGGACTGTATCCGCTGTTTCCATACCGCTTGTGGTGCGCGCGCCTTGTATGCCGCTGGAAGCTGCATGGGAAGCGGAGCCTGTCGCCGTTCTTCGCGTCGCTCGTGGACGCGCGCCTTGCGCAGCTTTTTCTGAAGTTTGGAGACTGTACGGTTGTTCCTGTTCCGCCGCGTCCTGGAAAAATCCGCCGTGCCGGATGGGATCAGGTGGCGGAACTCTGCGCGTTTTTGAAATGGCGCCATGGGCGCACGGTCGGCGAGTATTTGCTCCGCCGGACAAAGGCGGAGCAGAAGGCGTTGGACAGGAGCCAGCGCCTTTCTTCCATCGGGAAGTCCTACGTGCTGAAGCCTGGACTGGAGCAGGTTCCCCGCCGCCTGTGCCTCGTCGATGACGTTATGACGACGGGCGCAACCATCGAAGGCTGCGCGGCGGCGCTCAAATCGCGCGGCGCAGAAACAGTCCTTGCGGTTCCTTTGTTTTCTGTGGACAGCTGATCGGCTGAAATATTGCAAAAGGTCGGTTTTCAGTGTATTCTATAGAGAAATTGCTTTGATTTTTTCAGAGTGTAGGAGTATGTATGGCTGCAGAAGATTTTCAGTTCCAATTGGTGACATTCCGGCTTGGCGATGAGTGGTACGGCGTTGATATTATGGACGTCAAGGAAATTGTAAAGATTCAGAATATCCGCGCGATTCCAAATGCTCCGTATTATATGGTTGGAATTTTGAATATGCGCGGAGAAATCATTCCGATCATAGACTTGCACAAGCGCTTTCTCATCAGTACGGATGATGGAAACCGGGAGCTGGACGAGCTGGAGAGCGGATTCATCATCCTCAATATTGAGAACACGCAGATTGGAATCATCATCGACAAGGTTTCGCGCGTTATTTCGGTGAAGATGAGCGATGTGCAGGAGCCGCCGCAAATGATGAGCGGCATTGGCTCGGAATATATCAAGGGCGTCGTGCATGACGAGAAGAATGGCTATCTCATCATTCTGAATACGCTCAAACTCTTTGATCCAAAAGAACTTCAGAAGATTATTAACAGCCAATAGCAGATGATCCAGACATACAGTACTACAATCAGACGAAAGGAAATGGATGCCGTGCTGACCTGCATGGTCGATGAGAAGATCGGCCCGGGCGAGCTGAATGGGCGCTTTATCCAGCTTGTGAAGGACTTTTTTCGGTGCGATGGAGCTGTCGCGCTGCGCAGTCCGGGCGCGGCGTTGAAATATGCATTGAAGGCGCTCGGCTTTGAGGCGGGCGGAGTCATTATGATTTCCGCGCTTGCTCCGGCATGGCAGATCCAGACAGTCGAAGAATTGGGCTTTGTGCCGCTGGTGCTGGATGTTGACGAAAATACCGGGCTTGTGACGCCGGAAATTGTTTCCCAAGGCGTGAAGGACGGCGGCCGCCTCCTCTTGCTGCATGAGACGATGGGAATCCTTCCTGATATGGACGGAATCATGCAGTGCGGAATTCCTGTCATCGAAGATGTTTCCCAGAGCGCCGGAGCGGAAATTCCTGCGGCGGACGGAAGCGGAAATCCGGCATCCGCGTCGCCCGCCGGTTCGTTCGGCGTCTATTCGATTTTGTGTCTTGAAGAACATGACGTTGTGACTGCCGGCGGCGGCGCCGTCCTCATGGCTCCGCGCCGCCGGGAATGGCTCGTCCTCAAAAAGGCGGTTGACGCCATCGCGCGGACGGAGCTGCTTCCCGACATCAATTGCGCGCTTGGCTGGATTCAGCTCAAGGAATTCCGGCGCAATGAGGCGGCGCGGAAGGCGGCGTTCGCCTTGTACCAGCAGGCGTGCCTGTCCGGACGGCACAAGCTGCTTTTCCGCGGATGCGCGCTTCCTGACGGCGCGGCTCCGTCCGTGCCTGATGCCGGCAGTCAGGATGAAATTGGCGGGGCTTTGTCTACGATGGCGTGCTTTCCGCTTGTTCTGAACAGTCCGTTCAAGGATGTCAGGCAGTATGCCGCCCGGAAGGAAGTCGAAGTCCGGCAGGCATACGAGGATTCTGTAATTGCGCTGCGGGAAGACCAGCTTTCCGAATCCTGCATCCATGCAAAGTCGTTGTACTTGCGGTGCGCGCTGTTTCCGCTGTATCCGCGGCTTTCCCATAGCCAGATTGCGAAAATTGTGAAGGTGTTGGGAACGCTGCCATAAGGATCGCTGGTTTTGATGAAACGTTGCCTGATTGTCATAAATACGTACAAAGAGGAATCGCGGACGCTGGGGCAGGAGATGGCGGAATTCGTGGGGCGGCGCGGCGTGGCTTCGTCCTTTTTCCGCTTCGACGGCTTTTGCACGGAAAATCCGTTTCCAGGCTCCGATTTTGTCATTACGCTGGGCGGAGATGGAACCGTCCTGTTCGCGGATCGCGGCTGCGCGGAAGCTGGAATTCCTTTCTTTCCGGTTAATCTTGGGTAATTAGGATTGATTGCAAGCGTTCAAAAAGATGACTGGCAGGCGGCGCTTGCGGAATTCTTGGACGGCACGGCGGCGTTCGAGGAGCGGAGCATGCTGCAC
>CAMWPF010000059.1 GCA_947176045.1 uncultured Treponema sp.
TATTCAGGCAGTCGGCTTGGCGTCGCCGGCCTTTTTGTTTACAAACACAAAACAGTTGCTCATACGCGTACAGTGTATCATTTTTATTGAAATTAGTATACAGTTGGATTTCGGGCGGAATTCCCGGCTGCCGCGGCGCAGACTTCCGGCGAAATCCGTTCCAGAACGCACAGAACGCGGAGGCGCACATGATTATTTCGGCAGTCCTTTCAAAGCCGGCCAAAAGCTGCGGGGAACAGCTGGGCCGCCCGTACCAGCGGATCAAAATCCGCGCGGGACATTCCGCGGCGGGCGCGTATTTCGTGGAGCTGTTCACGAAGACGCAGGTTTTCCACGAACACAAGACGGAAGAGGCGCTGAAGCAGTTTTTGGAAGCGAACGCCGGAAAAACGTTCAAGAACTGTGTCATCCGCACCGACGCCGAAGAAATCACCGTCCTCGCGAACAAGAAGGGCGAAATTTCCGTCCTGCGGAAGAAGGCGGCACGCCCGGCGGCAGAATCAGACGGCGGCGGAAGCGCATCGAAGAACCACCTTCTGCCGGAAGGAATTCCCGTTCCGTTTTTAGTCCTGCTCGGAATTATGACGCCGGAAGGAAAGGTCGTCTCGTCCAAGTACGACAAATTCCGCCAGATAAACCGCTTTCTGGAATTCATCGACGACATCCTGCCGCGCGTCATGGAAGCCGCTTCCGGCCGTCCGCTGCGGATTGTGGACTTCGGCTGCGGAAAATCGTATCTGACGTTCGCGGCGCACCACTTCCTTACGGAAGTCAAGCGGCTCGACGCGGAAATCGTCGGGCTTGACGTGAAGCAGGATGTAATCGACTACTGCAACAAGACTGCGCGCCAGCTTCATTGCAAAGGCCTTTCCTTCGCCATAGGGAGCATCGCGGAATATCAGCAGGAAAATCCGCCGGACATCGTAATCGCGCTCCACGCCTGCGACACGGCGACGGACTTCGCGCTCGATTACGCGGTGCGGAACCAGTGCCGCGCGATTTTGAGCGTTCCCTGCTGCCAGCACGAACTGAACGGACAGCTGGACGCGCTGCGCAAGGAAATCCGCCGGAAGCAGGGCGGAGGTGTTCCGCTGTCGCATGACGAGCAGCTGTTCGCGCCGCTTTTGAAGCACGGAATCATCAAGGAGCGGTTCGCATCGCTGGCGACGGACGCGCTGCGGGCGGAGGCGCTGGAGCGCGCCGGATATTCCGTCCAGCTTCTTGAATTCATCGACATGGAGCATACGCCGAAAAATATTTTGATTCGGGCGGTGCGGAACGTTTCGGAAGGCGGCGGCACGCCCGGCGGTGATACGGATGCGGACGGCGCGCAGGAGCTTGTTTCCGCGCTCGGAATCACGCCGACGCTGCGCCGCCTGCTGCAAGAACTGTAGCGCGCCCTACATTCCTGTCGGAACATCGAGGAACACGGTTTCAATCTTTTTTTTCCGCCGCGATTTTCTCGCGGACAAGGTTGACGCCGACCGTCTCCGTCTGATAGTGTCCGCCCGCGATGACGGTGATTTCCGATTCCTTGATGTAGTGGAACAGTTCGTGTCCGACTTCGCCGGTAACATACGCGTCCAGTCCGGCAGCGACCGCCTGCGAAACGTCGTCGCCTGCGCCGCCGGAAATAATTCCCACCGAGCGGATTTCCTTCTTTCCGAACGGCAGGATGTGCAGCGGCCGTTCGCCCGGATTCAGGATTTTTTCCGCAAGCTCCCCGGCGGAAAGCGGCTTCTTCAAAATTCCCTTGACGCCGATGCTCATGCCGCGCCATTCTCCGAACGGCTCCATTTTCGAGAGCGAAATCCGGGCGGCAAGTCCGTAGTTGTTTCCGTACGGATTGTTCGCGTCGAGCGGAATGTGGCAGGCGTACAGCGCGATGTCGTTCTTGAGGAACGGTGCGACCCGCCGGTAGAACGAATCGGTGAGCGTCTCGCAGCCGCCCCAGAACAAGCCGTGATGCACGAAAAGCATCCCGGCGCCCGCTTCCGCCGCCGCGTGCGCAGTCTCTTCGCAGGCGTCCACCGCAAAGGCGATTTTCTCAATCTGCTTTCCGGCGGGATTGGAATTCTGGATTTGAATTCCGTTCCGCGACGGATCTGCCGGATAATCTTCGATTTTCAAAAAGCGCCGGAAATAGGCGTCAAGTTCTTCAAGCGTCATTGCTCCTCCTGCGGCTCCGCCGGAGCCGGAATCAAGCTGGCGGTCTGCATCGCCAGATATTTCGGCACGAACAAGTCGGAATCCCGATTGCAGCCGAGCAGCCGGGCGACCAGCGGCATTGTCTGTTCGACGCAGCCGAATCCCGCCGTCCTGTATTCAGGAATGGAAGAAAGGTTGAGGTGTCCGCAGATCTCCGCCTGATTCAGCTTGGAAAAATCATCGACGGCAGTGTCCGTCATCGAATCGCCGACAAAGAAAATCGCGGAAGCGTCCAGCCCTTCAGCAAAGCGGAGGAGCGCCTTGCATTCCTGCATGGCGTTATACGTATAGAATTCTTTTTCCGAAGCGAACCGCGCCGGATCGCGGAAATAGGCAAAAAGCATGGCGGCGCGCCGGAAATAGCGGATGTCGCCGATATTGTGGAGCCACCGCACGTCCTTGGCATAAAAATCGCCCGTACAGACGGTGTAGCCCATCTGCGCGAGGCTGACAAGGTACGGCATATATTGAACGGAATCCGCCCGTTTGTCCGGCACCAAAACGACAGTCTGATTTTTCCTGACGGCGGCATCGTCCGATTCATATATCGAAATGACGGCGTCAGCACGTTCAAAGGCGCCGGCACGTTCAAATCCGCGGGAAAACGTGCCGTACAATCGGATTTTTTCGACAGAAACGCCAGATTTCGCAGGATTTATTCCAACTGGACGCAGAAAGGCGAGGATAACGCCGACGGCAAGCGCCGCGAGGAACAGGAGCGTCGCTGAAATTCTGAAGGCGACGCTGTAGCGGTCAATGTACAGTCCCGACATAAAGCGCAGGAGCGCGCGGAAATTGATGATGAAGCCGAAAACCGAAAGCAGGAGGAGCGCTGCGGAAAACGCATCCACGTTCCATGCGGCTATTTGCAGGACGGAAAGAACGACGCAGACCGGCGCGAGGACGACAAGGGCGTCGCGCCTTCCATATTTCAGAAAAAAAATCCGGGCGCAGTTGACAATCAATAAAAAGACAATCAGAAATTCGCCGGCAGCAAAATTCACCATAAAGCAAAGTGTATCTGAATTCTTCCGTATCTTCAACTCTTCACAAAGACGTTTCTCCGACGCCGTTCAACAGATAGCTGACATACGGCTTGCGGCCGCTTTCGATGTCGTCGTACAGCTGCTTCTTCCACCCGATGAAGTCGATGCTTGCCTGAAGCTCTTCCATCTTCTTCTGGAGCAGCGCGAGCTTTTCCGTGAGGATTTTCCGGCGCTCGGGAATTGACGACACGCCTTCCATGCACAGATCCTTGTAGCGCTGCATTTCCTCGATGCTCATGCCGCACTTTTTCAGGCACTTAAGGCTTTCAATCCAGCCGATATCGTTGTCGTCGAAGACGCGGTAGTTGTTTTCCGCCCGCTTCACGTTGGGAACAAGCCCCTTGTTGCAGTAGAATTTCAGCGTCTCGTAGGAAAGTCCCGTCCTGCCGCAGACTTCGTTCATAGAATACAGCCTGTCCTGCGTTTCAGCCGTTTCAGTTTTCATGTTCGCACCTCACGCACAGTATAAACCCGGCAGCAGGCACCGGGTCAAGGGAAAAACCGCTTCATTGCGATTTCATGCCGAAGAATGTTCAGCCTGAAAAGGACGGGAAGCCCCGCGGTTGCCTTTCCTCCGCCGTTCTGCTACCATTTCCGTGTGAAGCAGGACGAGGAAATGCGCGGGGAACGGCAGCCTTCTGATATCCGATACAGGGCCGCGGCGGCCGGGGACGCGGACGAAATCATGGAGCTTGTGCACGCCGCAATTTCGGCGATGGAGGCGCAGGGAATCTTCCAGTGGGACCGCATATATCCGGCGCGCGAGGACTTCCTGCGGGATGCCGCCGCCGGAACGCTCCTTCTTGCAGTTTCAGGCGGGCAGATTGCTGCCGTCTGCGCCGTGAACGGGGAATGCGACGAGGAATACAGGAACGGAATCTGGCGCGCCGGAGAGCCGTTCGCCGTCGTCCACCGATTGTGCGTCAGGCAGGAATTCCAAGGCAGGGGAATCGCCCGCGCGTTCCTGCGCCGCATCGAGGAGCTGCTCCGGGAACGGCGGTTCCGTGCCGTCAGGCTCGATGTATTCAGCAAAAATCCCGCCGCGCTCCGGCTGTATGAGGCGGCCGGCTACACGCGCACAGGACACGCCGACTGGCGCAAGGGCCGCTTTTATTTGATGGAAAAGAAGCTGTAACCGGCAGAAAACCGTTCGCCGTCAGGCTTTCCGCCATGCAGTTTCCGTTTGAGCCGCCATATCGCAAATCAAATCCGCACACTTTTCAACGCCGATGCTTCCGCTGTTGAGCAGCAAATCGTACTTCGCCCGTTCGCCCCACGTTTTATCGGTAAAAATAGTATAGTGCCGTGCGCGTTCTTTATCTGATTTTTGTATTTCTTTTTGCGCGGTCTGCTGCAACATTCCGTATAACTGTACCGCGCGTTCGATACGGTGTTCCATATCGGAATAGATAAAAACGCGCAGTAAATTTTTTCTTTCTTTCAAAATATAATCGGCGCAACGCCCGACAATAACGCAAGAGCCTTTATCTGCCAATTCGTTTATTACCTTTGTTTGCGCAATATATATTTGGTCGAAAAGCGGCAGTCCTTTGTTACTGAAACCGTAACTCATTCCCATACCGAGTTTACTTGCTATAAGTTTTCCGATAGTACGCCCGCCGCTGCCAAGCTCACGACCGATAGTAATAATAGTATTCATATTAGTCCTCCGAGATTTGATTTGTTTCCGTTTGTTCGGCTTGATTATTTACTTTTTCTGTTGTTTTATTTTTTTTCATTTTCTTACATTCGATTTCGACAAACGCCACCGCCATAATGAACGCTAAACCGTCCGCAACGGGTCCCGCCCAAAGCGGGCCCTCAACGCCCCAAAGATAGCCGAACAAAATAATAAGCGGAATAAGGAAAACAACCTGCCTTGCAAGCGAAAGAATAGACGACATAAGCGGTTTTCCGACTGACTGAATAAACACGCCCGCCACAGTCTGAAAGGCAATAAGTATGCAGAACATTAGGTAAATTCTGAAACCCATTACAGCGAATTGCGTATAAAGTTCGCTGTCGTTGCCGAATATGCCCGAAATCTGACGGGGGAATATTTGAAAGAGTAAAAACGCTATTCCGCTTACTATTAAGGCGGCAACCGTCAATATCCAAAATGTCTTTTTAACTCTATCATAATTTTTTGCACCGTAGTTAAAACTGATGATCGGCTGTCCGCCTATGGCTATACCGGAAATGATATTTATAAGCACTGAATTTACTTTCATAACAATACCTATTGCCGTTTGTGGTATAGTATCGCCGTAAACGGAATTTGCTCCGTACTTTTTAAGCGTGTTATTCATAACTGCCGACAGTAACACAATTTCGGCTTGCGTGATAAAACTTGAAACACCGATTGCACTTAATCTGCCTAAAACGCGCCAATCAATTAAGAAAGATTTTTTATTGAGCTTTATATTTTTTAGTTTGAATATGTAAACAAGCGAGATAACGAAAGAAACGCCTTGCCCGATAATCGTCGCCCAAGCCGCACCTTTAATGCCCCAGTTCAAACCGTACATAAACGACGCATCGAGAATTACATTGATTATTGCGCCCGAAAACATAGATACCATAGCCATTTTCGGGTTGCCGTCGGCGCGTATTATTTGATTAAAGCCCGTGTACATTATTACAAACGGAAAGCCCGCAATAATAATTCGCCCGTATTCAATAGCATAAGGGTAAATATCGGCTGTTGAGCCGAATAAATTTACAAGCGGCGAAATAAAGATTTCGCATACTGTCGGTATAAGAACGCAAAGCAAAATCAGAACGCTTAACGTATTGCCCACGCCTTTATTTGCTTTTTCATTTTCTTCGCGCCCAAGACAAAGGTTCATAAACGCCGCGCACCCACAACCGAATAACATTGCAAGTCCGTGAGCTATTACAGTTATAGGGAATACTACATTCGTTGCCCCATTTCCCACATAGCCGATATTGTTTCCGATAAAGATTTGGTCAACGATATTGTATAATGCCGTTACCGTAAGCGAAACTACACTCGGAATTGCGAATTTCGTAACGAGCTTACCTATCGGTTTTACGGCAAGTTCGTTTTCTTGTTGTATAGATTTTTCCACAGAAGCTCCTTGCATACAGAATTGTTGAACGGTCAACGATTTCCAATATAGTGACATAAAATAGTTGTATAGTCAACCATTTTATAAAAAATCATCAAAAACAGTACTTTTTATGCCGAAAACAGCTATACTGTAGCTGAAGCTTTGCAAAGGGGGCTGAATGTACAGCGATCTGCCAAAAACGATATCTGTCTTATACAGAAAAATGTGCGTATCTTTGAACGAACGGTTCGCCGCAATCGGAATTTCCACGTCAAAAGCGATGTTCCTGATCTGCCTCAGCAGGCACGGCACGCTTTCACAGTCCGAACTATGCAAAAAGCTGGACATGGACAAGGCGGCGGTCGCAAAAGCGGTCGCAGGCCTCGAGAAAGACGGATATATCACGAAGCGGACAAATCCCGACGACGTGCGCGCCTTTTTGGTTGGATTGACCGGCAAGGCAAGCAGGCTGATTCCAAAAATAGAAGAAATTCATAATGCGTGGGGCGCGGAACTTACCGCAGATATGACGGACAAAGAAAAAGACAGTTTTGTAAGCCTCTTGCAAACAGCGGCAGAACGAGTTTCGCACATATAAACGCAGGCATCGGAAACGGGGCGCAGCAGGTGCCGCGCGGCATTCTACACGGTCAGCTCAATCAGGTTGCCTTCAATGCCGACGATGCAGCTTTCGTAGTAGCCGTCGCCGGTCGTCCGCGGGCCGCTCGCAACGTCATATCCGTCTGCGCGGAGCCGTTCTGTCAGCCGGTTGACTTTTTCGGCGCTTCCCAGGCCGAACGCTATGTGGGCGTACCCGGTCCGTCCGCTTTTTGCTCCGCCGTCGGAAACGTGCGGAGACGACATAATCTCAAGCCGCGCGCCGCCTTCAAACGACAAAAAATAGCTTCGGAAGCCGGTGAGCTCATTGCTGTATTCTGCGCCTGCCTCCGCGCCAAAATACTGCACAAAAAAATCACGTGCCGCTTCCAAGTTGGACACATACAGCGCAATATGCTCGATAGTCATTTCTTGCTCCTCTGGAACGCCGCTACAGCCTGCGCAGCTCGCCGCCGTCAAAATAATAGATGTCCTCCCGCTTGGAGCCGAACGGCGAACCGGCGGCTCCAATGTGCGGCTCGAACGTAAAGAACGGAACGTCTCCCAGACGCGCGCCGTTTCCTTCTTCGATGTAGATCCGCTCCTCCTTCCTCCGCGCGATTGAATGGCCGAGGTTTCCCTTGAAGTCGAGGTTCACGAATCCGCTTCGGACGACGGCTTCGTTCATGTGCCAGTGCAGCTCCGCGAATGTCGTCCGGGGAGATACGAATCTGCACATTTCGGCGTGAAGCATTTTTTCCGCCGCGATTCCGCGCTTCCATTCCGCGGAGGCGATTTCCTCACAGTCCGCCGCACGTCCGCTCTCGATGACAATCGTCCGCGCAAAGTCTCCCCACACGCCGCCGCACTGCGGACTC
>CAMWPF010000060.1 GCA_947176045.1 uncultured Treponema sp.
GCTTTCCGTCGTAACGCGGAAGAATTCCGTAACCGAGGCGTCCGCAGAAAACGCACGCCGCATGGCGGACGTCCAGAAAGCCATTCTTGACGCCGGCATCCCGGAAGAATCATGGTCCACGTCGAACTACACCATCTATCAGGAAAATTCGTATGTGAACGGAAGGAGCGTTCCCGGCGACTACCGGGTTTCGAATATGCTGACCGTCGTCCTCAAGGACGTAACGAAGGCCGGAAGCGTCATCGACGCCGCCATCGCCGCCGGAGCGAACGAACTGACGTCGTTGTCGTTCAGCGTTTCCGACACGTCCGAAGCGGAAGACCAGGCGCGCGTCCTTGCCGTCGAACAGGCGCGGCACGCCGCGGAAATCCTCGCAGAATCAGGCGGCGCCCGGCTCGGACGGCTCCTCTCAATTTCCGAAGAAAGCTACAGCCAGCCGGCGTTGCAGAGCAACCGGCTGCTCACCGCAGGATACGCCGATGGAGGAACGCCGGTCACGGCGGGAAAAAGCACGGTCACCGTCACCGTCCGCGCAACCTTCGCGCTCCGCTGATCCGCATCACTCCGGCAGTTCCAGAAGCAGGTCGATTTCCGCCGGAGTGCGGTGCAGCCGTTTCGCAATTTCTTGGACAGACCAGCCCTGCCGCTTCAAGTTGCGGATGACGTCGCGTTCCGCCGGAGTGAGGCGCGCGTCTCCCTGCGGCGGGGCTTTTTCCACTTCATTCCGCGACAGGATCTGCATTTGGTTGAATTTCGCGTCGATGCGCGCGTCAAGCTCCTGCAAGCGCTGCTCGCTCCGCGCGATTCCCTGCCGTGTCGAATTGATGGCCTCCATCCGCTTGTCCGTCTCGTCGAACACCTGGTACAAATTCGACAGCTTCGCAACCGCGTCTCCGATTTTCGGACCGTTCTTCAAAAGCTCGTCAACTTGGTTCTGCACGTCGCGGATTTCCGCCGGAAGCGTCTCCGTCTGCCGCGCGCACAGCTTGATTCTGTCCTCCAACGCCTTGAGGTTCTCGAAGGACGCGTCCACATCCTTGCAGACCCGGTCGATCACCTCGTTCTTCTGCTCCAGCCGGTCGTAGCGCCCCGCAATGGACGCAAGCGATTCCTGGAAGTCCCGCACGGTTACTTCCATCCGCTGAAGCTCGTCGTACGTCGTGTTCAAGCCGCGGATCTTCTCATCGATGGTGCCGGACAGCGAGATCATCTTCTCGTACTTCTGGGCGATGGAATCCACGCGCCCCTTTTCTGACTCGAACTCCTCCACCTGCGCCTCAGCCTCGTCCTTGAGGCGGCAGATCTGGCTGTACTGCGCCGTCAGCGTCGCCGCGACAGTCTTATACGATTCAATCCGCTGGAAGTCGTCCTCAAGCCCGTTGATTTTTTCGTCCAGCTGCTTCTTCATCTGATCAGCCTTGTCGTAAATGGACATTTGGGAGCGGATGTTCTGCAATTCCTTGTACAGCTCGCTCATCTGCGCCTGCATCGCGTTGGAATCGCCCTGCATCTTCATCACGAACGACATCTGGTCGTTCCGATTCTTTTCAGAAATCGTCTGAATCTCATTGTTCAAGTCGTTGAGCTTCCGCGTCGCGTCGGCGTTCTGGCTGCGGACGCGCTCCTCTGTGTCATTGAGCATCTGCTCGTACATCTGTTCAAGACGCCCGATGATTTCCTGCGAGCGCGCCTCATATGTGCCGAGCGCCTGCTGCGCCTGCCCGTCCAGCTCCTCGATCCTGCCTGCCAGCGCCTCGTGCTTCCTGCCGTATTCCTCCGTGAAGGCGCCGACGTTCCGCTCCAACTCCATCTTTGTATCGGCAAGCTTGCGGTTCGCCACGTCCTGAAACTGCTGGTACTCGTTTTCGATGAAGCTTTCCGTATCCTTCACCTTGTGGTTCGCAAGCTCCTTCAATCCGTCAAGCTCCCCGGCGAACACGGACTTGGATTCGTCAAGCTGCTGCTTGAGCTGCTCCTTCCATGTCTTGAATTCCCCCAACGCGGCGTCGATGGACGCAGACGCGGTGTCCTGCCGCATCTGCACGGCATCCTCGAACGTCCGAAGGTCGTCCGTGAGGTGCGTCTTGATTTTTTCCAGCTCGTCGGCGAATGTCCGGCGCGCATACTCCGACGTTGATTTCAAATACTCGTCCGACTGCGCGCCCGCGGCGTCCACCTTCGCCTGCATTTCTGAGGAGAACGTCGAAAGCAGCGCCTTCATGTCGTCCATTTGCGCCTGCACGGACTCCTGCGTCTGCCGGATGCCTTCCGCGACGCGCGCCGTCTGCTCGTCGTTCCGCTGCTGGAGCGCCGCCAATTTTTCCTTGAAGTCATTGCTGTAGTTCGACTCCACGGAGCGGCGGGCGGCGATGTATTCGTTCGTGAACGTCGTAATCTTGCCGTCCAAATCGTTCTTCCACGACGCAAGCTCTTCGTTGATCTTGTCGCCGCGCGTCCGCAGATCCCGGTCGAAGTCTTCTTCGAAGCCGCGGAGCTTTTCGCTCATGCTGCCGAGGGCGGTCTGCTTCAGCTCCTCGATGTTCCGCTCGATGACCGCAAGCTCCGTTTCCAGCGCGTCGGAATTCTCCTTGACGGACGCCACGAACTGTTCATGCTTGCGCTGCTGCTCGTCGGTGAACGTGTCAAAGTCGCTGAGGACGCGGCGGCTGATTTCCTCCATCGCGTCGCGCAGGTTCTTTTCCAGAAAGTCAACGTCGCTGCCGGAGGCTTCCAGACGGGAAAGCCGGTATTCCAAATCCTTCTTGTACGACGACAGCTTTTCGTCCACGCCCGAAAGCGCGCGGCTCTCCTGCTGCTCGCAGGCAATTCTGATTGTTTCGGACGACTTTTCAAGCGACGCGGAAAGCTGCACGAGCTTTTCGTTCGCCTGTCCGCGGAATTTTTCGATTTCCAGCTCGATCGCCCTGACTTTTTCCGTCAGCCGCGGCTCGATGGAATCGGCGCGAGAAACCGCGGAATCGCACGCGGAGCGGATGCGCGCCACCGCGTTCTCCGCATTCCGCGACGAATCGTCCACGCTCCGCGTCACGGCGGCAAGCGTTTCGGAAAGCTGCGCCTTCGCCGCCTCAATCTTCTGGCGGATGAGCGCGTTGTATTTTTCGATGTTCGCCTCGGATTCCCGCCGGAATTTTTCATACGCCGCGCCCTCCTGCTCCTTCGCCTTGTTCATCGCGTCCTGGAACAGGGCGCCGTACTTATCCTGCATGGAGCTGATCTTTGTGTCCAACGTGCTTTGGGCGGCGGACAGCTTCGCGTCGATTGAGCCGCGGAACGATTCAATGTTCCGCTCGCTTGAAGCGACGCCGGACGCAACTTCATCCGCCTTGCCGCGGATTTCCGAAAGCGACGCATCAAGCTCGCGGTGCAGGTCATCAATCTGGCGGCGGTACTGATCGCCGAGCGAATTGATCTTTTCCATTATTTCCGCGTTGACGCCGCCCTCTTTCTCACTGTACAGCCTGCCGACCGCTTCAATTTGGGCGGACAAATCCGCCGTCGCAGAAGCATATTTGCGGTTCAAATCATTGTAGGCGGAATCCAGCTTTTCAGACATATCGGAGATGCGTCCGGAATTCTCGTTGTCGATTTCCAGCAGCCTTCCTGAATATTCATCCCGAATTTCAGCAAAACGCGCGTCATAGGAACGCTTCAAGGAATCAAGCCGCTCGTTGTAAATCGCGGAAAAATTGTCTATCTGAAGGCGGTACTTTTCGTCAAACGCGGCGGCGGCGTCCGCCTCCTTTTGGTGCAGCTGCGAATATGCATCGTCAAAATGCTGCCTCAGCTCCTGAAGCCGGCCCGTGTTCGCGCCCTCGATTTCGGAAAGCTTCCGCTCATAGCTTTCCGTAACCGATGCAACTGCATCGGTGTACTGCGCGTCCAGTTCCGCCAGCTGCTGGCGGTGCTTCTCTTCAAACGCGCCTGCAACATCGTCGCCCTTCCGGCCAAGCTGCGCATACGCGTCGTCGAAGCGCTTTTCCAACGATTGGATCCTGCCGGCGTTCTCCGACTCCACTTCGGAAATACGCCTGCCGCACTTTTCCTCGACGGACGAAAGCGACTGCTCGTGCCGTTTGTCCAATTCCGCAATTTCCCGGCTGTACTGTTCGCCAAGCTCGCCGATTTTCTGCATGATTTCCGAATTGACGCCGCCTTCCCTTTCATTGTACAGCCGCTCGACCGCCTCAATCTGCGAAGACAGCTCCGTCGTCGCGGCAGCATACCGCTGGTTCAACTCGTCATACACTGAATCGTATCTGCCGGACAGCTCGGAAACTTTGTCCGCCGTTCCAGACTCGATTTCCGAAAGGCGCGTGTCATAGCGGTTTTTCAAGAAATCCAGCCGGTTGTCATAGTCCGCGGAAAAATCCGCAATCCGCCCCTTGTACTGTTCGTCCGCAGAGGCAAGCCGCTCCTGCAAATCGGAAATGCAGGCGTTGCTTTTATCCACCGCCGATTCATACAGCTGGCGGCTCCTATCGGTCGTTTCCGCAATATTCCGCCGGATTTCCGCAACCTTGCCTTCATTCTCGTCGTCCACAGAGGACAGCTCATCGACATACTTGTCATAAATCGCCTTCGCCTCCGTCTCGAACTGGCCGCGGAGCGCCTCAATCTGCCGCGTGCAGTTTTCTTCCATGACGGCGATCCGTTGGGAAATCTCGGAATTGATGCCGCCCTCCCGTTCGTCGTACAGCTTTTTGACAGCCTCAATCTGCAACGTCATGTCGGACGTCGCGGAAGCGTACTTTTCGTCCAGCTCTCCATACGCCGCATCATACCGCTCCGCAATGTCGGAAATGCGCGCGCTGTTCTTGCCGTCGATTTCAACCAGCCGTTCCGTATATTCCTTTTTAATTTCATCGAAGCGCGAGTCGTAGGCGCTTTTCAGCGCGGCGAGCCGTCCGTCATAGTCCTCGGCGAGAGACTCCATTTCCGCGCGGTACTTCTCATCGAACGCGCGGGCGGCGGACGCCTCCTTTTCATTCAGCGACGCATACGCCTCGTCGAACCGCTTCTCCAAGTCAGAAAGGCGCGAATCATAGTCGCCCTTCAGCGCGGCAATCCGTCCGTCGTAGCTTTCGGCAAGAGACTCTATCTCCGCGCGGTACTTCTCATCGAACGCGCGGGCGGCGGACGCCTCCTTTTCATTCAGCGACGCGTATGCCTCGTCGAACCGCTTCTCCAAGTCGATGATGCGTCCGCCGTTCCTGCCTTCGATTTCTGAAATGCGCGCGTCGCATTCTTCGGTGACAGACTGCACCGTCTGGCTGTACTTTTCGCCAAGCTCCGCAACATCCTTGCGGCATTTTTCCTCCGCCGCGGCGAGCCGCTGCTGCAAATCCATCACGCGCTCGTTGTTCTTGCTGACCGCCGCCTCATACAAAAGGCGGCTTTTTTCGTTCGTGGCGGCAATCCGCTGCTGAATTTCGGCGAGGCGGCCGTCATTCTTCCCGTCCACAGTCAAAAGCTGCTGCGTGTACTTTTCATGGACGGAAGCGACCAGCTGGTCGTACTTCTGCTGCAGCGCCGCAAGCGCCTGATCGAATTTCTGCCCTTGCGAGGCGACCTGCTGCCTGCCTTTTTCGTCCGCCGCGGCAATCTTGTTCTGCAATTCCAAAAGGCGCGTGTCGCTTTTTCCGCCGACGGCGTCCATCTGCTTGTTGTGCTTTTCGTGCAGGGCGGCAAGCTTTTCATCATACTTCGCAGAAAAGTCGTTGACATGCTGGTTGTAGCGCGCGTCCAAGTCCGCAAGATTCTTCTTGATGTTCGCGACGACTGTTCCCACCGACTCTTTATACGACGCGGTTACTTGCGCCGTCTTCTGCGCAATTTCAGCGTCCAGCTCGTCCGCCCGCTGCTTGTATGTCGCAGACAAATCGGCGTACAGCTGCGCGTACTTCCTGTCGAATTCGACAATCCGCGTCTCCGCCTCCGCGCCGGCGCTTTCCGCGTGTTCCTTGATGAGCATCTTTATAGAAGCGATCTTTTCTTCCAGATGATTTTCCAACGCCGCGGCCTGCGCGTTCGTGTCCTTGGTGAATGCGTCGCTGCGCTGCTTGACCTGCGCGCTCAGCCGCTTGAACGCATCGTCCTCAAGTTCGGCCGCCTTCTCAGAGGCAGTTGCATAGATTCCAGAAATTTCCTGCCGGAATTTGTCGAATGATTTCTTCGCGTCCGCCTCGATTCCCGCAAGCTCCGCCTTCAGCTTCTGCCCGCGCGTGTCATATTCCGAAAGCAGCCGCGTTCCGACCGCCTTGAGCTGGTCGCCGTTCTTCTGGGCAAAGTCCGCGGAAATGTGCGGAATGCGCTTTTCGATGCCGTCAAGCTCCTTCTGCTGGGACTCAATGCGCGAATTGATCTTTTCAACAACCGCCGATTCCGCCTTCAGCCCGTCAAGATTCTCTTCGACCTTTGCCGTCATTTCCATCAATTCAGCGAGCAGAGAATCGTAAGCGGAAAGCCGTTCCTCAATAGTGCTGATGGAATCGGAATCCTTCTGAAGATGCTTTGTCATTTCCGTAAAATCTTCAATCTGCTTCTCCAGCCGTTTGACAGTCGCAACGGCGTGCATCTGCATGGCGTCCACTTCCGTGCGCGCGGCAACAAGCTTCGCGTTCTGCTCCTCGAAGAACGTGTTGAATTCAGACAACCGCCTGTCCGCGTACTTCCGGACTTTTTCCATAGAATTGGAATTCTTTGCAGATATATGCGAAAAATACGAAACAGCAGCGGCAATGAGCGCGGCAACAAGAATCGTTATCACTGTCATTTTTATTCCCCACCCAACAAACAGTATAAAATGCGATATAAGAAAATCCGTGGTGCTATTCTAGCATAATGTCCAGCAATTGACGATAGTTTGAAAACGAAATATCGGCTTCTTTTAAAGGTTTGCGGAGGATCCGCCGCCACAACGGAAGCAGGTAGGCGCACTTCATTCCCGCGCGCCGCGAGCCGCAGACATCATACTTCCGGCTGTTCCCGACATACAGCATTTTCGCCGGCTCCACGCCCAGCTGCCGCGCCATTTCCAAGAATGAATACGGATCGGGCTTCAAGGCGCCCAGCGCCTCCGTTCCAAGGACGACGTCGCAATACGTTCTGACGCCCCATATTTCGCCCTTCTGCTCCGGCGGAAAGTCGGAAAGCAGCGCCAGCTTGAATCCTGCGTCATGGAGCCGCCGGAACGTTTCCGGCACCGCGTCATAGCATGGAATGCGCAGAAAATATGGCTTCAAGCCGTCATAAACGATTTCATGCAGGCGCCGTTCCGCAGCGGCGGGCGTGCAGCGCATCCGCTCCGCCATCCGTTCAGCTTGAACTTGCCGGAAATTCTCAAGCCGTTCCATCTTATGCATTTCATTGCGGACCAGCCCGTACTTCAAGAAAAACAGTCCATGCGAAATATAGCGGAAAATCGCGCGGATTGTCAGCTGCCACTGCGCATACAGCGTTCCGTCAATATCAAATGCGACCGCCTCAATCTCACCAAGTCCCTGAATGTCCACAAAAACTCCTATCAAATTCCTGCGCGGAACGCACTACCGCTTTATGATGCTGTATGCAAATCCCGCGCGACCGTCAAACGCCGCCGGAGAGAAACGCCACTGCGAAATCTGCGCCGCAGCCTCCGCAAAGACGCGGGCAGGAAGCAGCGCCGCCGGAACAGCCGCAATTCCTTCCACTGGAACAGAACCGTCCGCACGGATTGCCAGCTGGATTTGGAC
>CAMWPF010000061.1 GCA_947176045.1 uncultured Treponema sp.
GCATGGCTGCCTTCAGAATTGAATATCACATCGACCTCCTCGGAGTCATCCTCCGCCTCTTCGTAATTTATAATGGAAGGATTTGCAGAACCGTCTGCCTCGCGCACTGCCGGAACGGCGTTCTGAATTTTGCCCGCCGCTTCCAGAACGGCGGTGCCCGTCCCGTCGGCGTTCCTGCGGTACAGGACGCGTCCGTCCTCGTCCGTGTAGAAAGATTCATTCTCTTCTGAAATGCGGACGCGCTCCAGCGCCGGGCAGTCCGAAACCGCGCCGTCCGCAAGCGATTTCAAATTGGCGGGAAAGACGATCGTCTTGAGCCTGCCGCAGCCGGAAATGGCGCCGGCGGCGATTTCCGTCACGGAATCAGGAATGACGAGGGAAGTCAGCGACGCGCAGCCTTCCACGACGCCGGCCGGAAGCGACCGAATGCCGGCGCGGAACGGAATTTCAGGAAGCGACGCGCAGCCGGAAAACAGTCCTTCCGGGAAGCCGTCAACTTCCACCGGCATCTCCACGCGCTTCAAGGCGGTGCAGCCGGAAAACATATACGGCGCAAGCGTCCGCAGCCCCGCGGGAAGCCGCACCGATTCCAGCCGCTCCGAATTGCCGAACGTGTTCGCGCCGACGGAAACGACAGAATCAGGAAGGGAGATCTGCGTCAGCCCGCAGCAGGAAAACGCCTCCTCGCCGACGGCTTCCGCGCCGTTTGGAACCGCGCCGCGGAACGCGTCCGACTGTCCGTCGATGCCAAGGACGCATTTTGAATCGGAAGTGTACACAAGCCCGTTTTTTCTAATTGTCAAATCTTCCATAAGAACCTATTGTAATTCTAAAACAGTTCCTTAATCAAGTCGAAAATGCGCGGCGCCGGAAAAAACAGGATTCCCGCGCATCAGCGCGCGCCCTCGAACGCCCGGTACAGCGACGCGTAGGCGCCGTCCCTCGCCAGCAGCTCGCCGTGCGTCCCCTGCTCCACGATGCCCTTGTCGCCGACGACCGCGATGCAGTCCGCGTTCTGGATGGTGGAAAGGCGGTGCGCGATGATGAGCGTCGTCCTGCCCTTGGAAAGCGCGTCGAACGCCCGCTGGATTTTGATTTCAGTCGCCGTGTCAAGCGCGGACGTCGCCTCGTCAAGGATCAGGATCGGCGGATTCTTGAGGAAGCACCGCGCAATCGAAACGCGCTGCTTCTGGCCGCCGGACAGCGTGATGCCGCGCTCGCCCACGACCGCATCGTAGCCGCCGGGCATCTTGAGGATGTCGTCATGAATTTCCGCGCGGCGGGCGGCGTCCTCGACTTCCGCATCGGTCGCGCCGATCCTGCCGTAGGCGATGTTCTCGCGCACCGTTCCGGCGAACAGGAAGACGTCCTGCTGCACCATGCCGATCTGGCGGCGCAGCGATTCCAGCGTGATGTCCCGCACGTCGATGCCGTCCAGCAGGATCCGCCCGGACGAAATTTCATAAAACCGCGGAATCAGACTGCACAGCGTCGTCTTGCCGCCGCCGGACAGCCCCACGAGCGCGAACTTCTGTCCCGCCGAAATCCGGAGCGAAACGCCCTCCAGCACGGACTGCCCCTCGTTGTAGGAAAAGCACACGTCTTCGAACGCGATATTTCCGCGCGCGCACAAGATTTCCCTGGCGCCGGGAGCGTCGCGGACGCCGGTGTCGCTCCGCATCAGCTCCAAAAAGCGGCGGAAGCCCGCCATGCCCGTCGTGTACTGCTCGACGAACGACACGAGCCTGCGGACGGGCGACGAGAACGCCGCCACGAACAAATTCGCCGCAACCAGATCCGGCACGGTCATCCTGCCCTTCATGATGAAGAAGCCGCCGGCGGCAAGGACGAGCACGTTCAGCAGGGCGGAGAACAGTTCGATGTCCGCGTGGAAGCCCGCCATGTTCTTGTAGAACGACTTCTTGGCGCGCAGGAAGCCGCCGTTCCCTTCGGCGAAGCGGCGCATCTCGTAGGCTTCGTTCGTGAAGATCTTCGTCACGCGGACGCCGGAAATGCTGGACTCAAGGACGGCGTTGATTTCCGCAGTCGCCTCCTTGACCGTGCGCGACGCCGCGGACAGCTTCTTCCGGGAAAGCAGTGTCGCCGCGAGGGTCAGCGGCAGGAACGCGAACACAATCGCCGCAAGCTCCCAGCGGATTTTCAGAAGGATGCAGAACGAGCCGAGCAGCGTCAGCGCGGAAATCAGCACGTCCTCAGGCCCGTGGTGGGCAAGCTCCGTAATTTCAAACAAGTCGGTCGTCGCCCGCGCCATGAGCTTTCCCGTGCGGTGGCGGTCGTAGAACGAAAAGGACTGCCGCTCCAAATGCTCGAACACGTCCCGGCGCATATCGGCCTCCACGAGCGTTCCGAACACGTGCCCCCAGTAGTTGACGAACCACGTGCACATCCGGCGCAGCAGGTACGCCGCCAGCAGCGCGGCGAGCAGCAGGCAGAACGCCCGCACGCTGCGGTTCGGAATCAGCGAGTTGAGCGCGAACCGGCTGACGACGGGAAATCCCACGTCGATGGCGGCAATCAGCACGGCGCACGCCAAGTCGCCCGCAAACAGCTTCCAGTGCGGCTTATAATATGAAAGAAAAACCGCAAGCGGCCTGTCGTTCGGAGAAATCATGCCTTCATTCTAGCGGAAAAACGAAGATTGCACAAACCGCAGGCGGCGCGCCCCTAGTATTTTTCAGAAAACAATGGTATTCTGCGCGTACACATCATTCTCACGCATCAGCTCATCAAGGAGGACTCTTATGGTGAAAGAACATCGAAGGAAGGCTGCGCTGGCAGCGGCCGCCGCGTGCGCGCTGCTTGCAGCCGCGCTTCCGTCCTGCAAGGCGGACGCAGATTCAGATAATGGGGGGGGGTATCACAAACTCCTGAAATTCGCAGCATAACCGCGCTTCCCTCCGAAGCGGCCCCCGGCGCGCAGGTCGCCCTGACCGTCGCCGCATCATCGCCCGACGGCGGCACGCTTTCCTACCAATGGCACACCGTCAAAGACGGCAAGGACTCGCCGATTTCCGGCGCAACCCAAAATCCCTATAGATATACGGTTCCCTCAGGCACGGCCGACGGAACGACGCTCACGTTCCGCGCGCAGGTTACGAACAGCGTTTCCGGGAAGGATCCGGCGTCCGCGCTGTCAGGGACAGCGTCCGTAACGGTGAGGACAGTCGCCCAAACGCCGTCCGTAACAGCGCCGCAAACGGAAGTCAGCGCCGCTACAGCAGAAAGCGTAACGCTTTCCGTTACCGCAGGAACCGCCGACGGCGGCAAACTGACCTACCAATGGTACAAAATCACCGACGACGGAAGCGAAGAAGTCGCAGGCGGAACGAGCAGCTCGTATACGTTCCAAACGCCGTCCGATAAAGGCTGGACCGCCCTCAAGTACCGCGTCACTGTTACGAACACGCTGACGCTGGCGGACGGAAAGACGCTCACGGCACGGAACAGCGTGGACTTCACCGTTAGAGAGGACAACCGCCCGCCGATGCCGACTCCCAGCCCGAGTATATCAGTGCGCGTGGCGGACAGCGACGGCAAGGAAAGGGGCGAAAAGAACGTATCTCTTTCTCTTGACACTATTTCCAATGCGTACAACATCGGGATTCAAGAGGACTACCTCATTGAAGTCACGGTACCAAACTATGACGGCGGAGAGATTTCCTGCCAGTGGACGGGAGTAAACCTCTACCCGGAAACCAATCCCGGCCCTACTCCCCAACCCGTTCCGCAGCAGTTCGAGACAACCGGCAGCTCCAATTCTATCGTTTATTCCCTCCAGTGGCGCTTCGACGAGGCGCCGCCCGTCCATGCAGACGGACAATGCCACTACCAGTATACAATTGAAATTACGAGCACCGATCCTGATGGCATACGGCGGCCGACGACATCTGTACTCCAGTTCGAAATACAGGTGCAGCTTCCGCTGACCATCCGCTTTGCTGCCGGCAAGGGAACGTTCTCCGACGGAAAAAAGCAGAAGCAGTTCAGCATCCCGTGGGAAATCCTCAGGAGCCGCCCGGACGACAGCTCCGAGCACCGAGACAAATTCTACTTCAACCGGGAGGATTTTTCCGATTGGATGAAGGAAATCGGAATGCACAAGGACGTGATCGGGAATGCCATATCATCCTCTGACGGCATGGAATTTGATGACTGGATGTGCACCAACGCATTCTCACAGCTCGTCCCATGGAACAGCGACTACAGGGTGAACTACAGCTACCCCTGCGGCCCTATGAACCTTGAGAATGAAAAACATATCACTACATTTACAGCAAAATGGCATGTGGATGATGAGCTGCTGGAAAAGATGAACAATCTGTTCACCATGGAGATTCCGACAATAGGCGCAAAAACGCTCAAGGCATACAAGGCGGAATATTCGGATGAAGAAGACAAGACAAGGGTGTATTATGACGTCGAGCTGGTAAATGTAGAAAAAACCACGGGAGATATGCGTACTGTGACGGCAGTTGACAGCTGGCAGGAGCAGAAGATTGCGTCCACTTGGGGGATAAACAGCGGCATGATTTCCGTGAAGGTTGGTGCTAATCCCGGCCTTTCTTATGACGAGTATTACCGCTACAGGGATAAGGAAGGGCATTACTACATCAACATCCTTCCAACCGCCAACTGCAATGACGCGGCGGAGGAAGACATCGCCGTGTTTTATACCAAGAACAAGTACGCGCCAGAATATTATGATGTTTTTGAATCCCGCATACAGGGCGGCCCGGCAGGATATTTTGTATACAGGCTGGAGCCTGGACATTCCTACCGCATCGAGTTCTGCCTGTACATCGACCACGCGCAGCGAAAATACGGCGTGGAATACTTCCGCTGGAACGACACGGCGGCTCCTTCCGCCAAGGCGTGCATGTATGTTCCAGGCTATGCGGTCAAGAAGCTCAACAGTAGTTATGATTACGCATTCGACTTCTCTAAGACAATGCCCGTAGACAGCATGATCTTTGGAGCGAAGAATGGCACGCAAAAGGGCAACACGAACGGAACTGCTACGGCTCCGAATGTCTCTGTTGATCGCAAAAGCATGGAGGGAATCTCCTATAGCTTGAACTTTGACAGCAACGGTATCGCAAGCCATTACTATTCAATCATGAACGTTCCGATGACGCTGGCTGTGGAACCGTATTATTCGACTTATCCTATAAAAATGTCTCAAGGCAAAATCCAATGGTACAAGAACGGAATTGAGATTCCCGGCGCGCAAAGCGTTACGTACACTGCCGCCGACTACAGAGTCGGAGACCAGTATTCCATCCTCATGTACAGCATAGCGGAAAACGGAGACACCGCCTGGACCAAATTCGAATTTCCAGCGATTGTACAAGGCGATGCGTGCTTCGACCCCCGGCCTTTCACCATGCGATTCAATTCAGGTGCTTCAGATAAAGACGAATACACGCTTCTCGACAACAGATTTGATTTTGACAAAGAGAAAATCTATTTGCACTTGTACTCTTCGAGCTACTCATACAGTAACACAAGCAACTGGTACTATTTCGGAGGCAGAGACGGGCGTGCCCACTTGGAAACCCTGAATCTGGAGATCTTCGGCCTGTCCGAGGACGGCGCACGTCTTGCGGAGGCAGACGGCGAGAAGGGCATATCCTACCATTCTTTCGAGGAGCCGGTGCATATCGAGCCGACGCAGAGCGCTGACTATGAAATAATTAAAAACATTTATAAAAACACTGCGAGCTATCGGCCGTCGAAGGATTTGCGCCCTTCGACGGAGGAAAAGGACGAGCCGGGCTTTACGCTCACGCTGAAGGACGGCTACTACCCCAACTTCATTCTGCGCCTCGACGTAACGGAAGTGCCGCCGCGCATCCAAATTCTCGAAGCGCCGTAACCGGCGCGGCGGGGTTTCCCGCAGGTATGCGCCGCCGCATTCTGCGCCGGCGCACATCTGCGTGCGGCGCGGGCTTCGCCCGCGCCCTTTTTGTTTTTGGCGGACGGCGCGGCGCACACCATGCCGCCCGCCCTCCTTTTCGCCTCACAAGGGGAGAAAAATGAGAAAAAAATATTATTTTCCCCAAAAATGTGCATTTTTTGAAAGTCCGGCGCGTATATATGGGTATGAGAAATTCTGCCGACAAGGAGGGCTTATGAGGCGCGCGGACGAACTCACACCCGCCCAGAAATGGGAGGCGGCGACCCTCGCCGACAACTTCATCTTCTGCAAGGTGATGGCCGCGAACCCCGGCTTCTGCAAGGAGCTGCTCGAGCTGCTGCTCGGCATCGAGATCGACCGGATAGAGCATCCGGCCGCAGAGCACAGCCTGAAAATCGACTATGGCTCCAAGGGCATCCGCTTCGACGTGTATGTCAAGGACGGCACGGGGCGCTGCTTCGACATCGAGGTGCAGACGACGAAGCGGAAGAACATCGCGCGCCGCTCCCGCTACTACCAGAGCCTGATGGACGTGGACGCGCTTGCGGCCGGCGCGGACTACGGCGACCTGAAGGACGGCTACGTCATCTTCCTCTGCCTGGACGACCCGTTCGGGCGCGGGCTGCCCGTATACCGCTTCACAAATACGTGCGCGGAGGACGCGTCGGTCTCCCTCGGCGACGGCGCGCACAAAATCTTCTACAACGCCGCGAAGCATGATATAATGCCGGGAGAGGCGCTGAGATCGTTCTTCCGCTTCCTTGCCGGAGCGGCGGACGACGGCTCGGCGCTTTCCGGCAGGCTCGATGCCATGGTGAGCCGTGCCAAGACCAACGCGCAGTGGAGGCATCAGTTTATGACATGGGAACAGGAGATGAGAATTCAAGTAAGGGAGCGGGCGGAAGAGCTTGCACAGGAACGCGCAGAAGAACTTGCGGCGCAGAAGGCCGTTGAGACGGCAAGGAAGCTGCTGGATATGGCGCTTGCATCAGAACAGATCGCCGAAGCAACCGGCCTGCCGCTTGAGCAGGTTGAGCGGTTGCGGCAGGAATCGTCCGCCGTCTGACGGCATAGCGTGCACATCTGCGTGCGGCGCGGGCTTCGCCCGCGCCCTTTTTGTTTTTGGCGGACGGCGCGGCGCACACCATGCCGTCCGCAAGCGGCTTGACACATCACTTTTTTTTTGTATAGTACCTTGATTTCTACATCCCAGCTGCACGACTTACATTATTCAAGGAGCTTTCTTATGAAAAGCATCAAAACGTATCTTTTGGCAATTGCGGCGCTCGCCGCAGTTCTGGCTGTCGCTTCCTGCAAGGACAATGACGACGATCCATCCGTAGTCGCGGAGTACACCGCCAACGGCGGCGCGAAGCTGACATTCTTCGACAACGATTCGTTTGTCGGAACGATCGAAAATGAAGGCGGAAACGCCCGCATTGAAGGCTCGTATTCAGGAAGCCTTGATGCGGACGGCACTATCACGCTCACCGTAAACAAAGCATCCGGGGATGGAACGGACGTTCCCGCAGAACTGATTCCAACTGTGCTTGTGGTATACGGCGGAAACGGCACGTCCAACGAATTGAAGCCGTCCGTCAGCGGCAGCGGACAGACGCTGACACTTCGATACCTCACGTTCACCCGCCAGGACTGAGCGCGCCGACGGCGCATACCTGCTTGCGGGGGGGGGGGGGGGGGGGGGGGGGGGGGGGGGGTGTGTGGGGGGTGGGGGGGGGGGTGGGGGGGGAGGGGGGGAGGGGGGGCGGGGGGGT
>CAMWPF010000062.1 GCA_947176045.1 uncultured Treponema sp.
GTCAGGGTACAGCGTCCCCTGCGCCAGAAGCCATTCCGACTCGTCCAGATTCTGGCGCGCGACGACCGCATTCCGCACGGCGATGAACGTCTCGCCGACCGCCATGCGCTTCTGCTGCGGATCCGTCAGCCCCGCAACCGCGTCCAAGAACGCCTGCGACGCGTCCTCCACAATGAAATTCTGGAATCCGAACTTCCGGTAGGCGGCGGCGACGGCGGCGCTCTCATCCTTGCGCATGAATCCGTTGTCGATATGGAGTCCCAGCACGCGCTCCTGTCCGAGCGCCTTGTTCAGCAGCGCGAACGTAATGGTGCTGTCCACGCCGCCGCTCAAAAACAGCAGCACCTTCCTGCCCGCCGCCTGCCGCCTGACTTCCTCCAAAATGGCGTTCAGAACGGCGTCCTGATCCCAGTTCTTTTCCATGCCGCAGAAGCGCGCGAAGTTCGCAAAAATCGTGTCGCCGCACGGCGTGTCCTTGACCTCGCAGTGGAATTGCAGAGAGAAGCGCTTCTTGGAAAGGTTTTGGAGCGCGGCGTAGCGGCAGTCCTTGGTGGAGCCGACTGTCTCGAATCCGTCTCCGGGAACAACGACCTCGTCCTGATGGCTCATCCATACCTGCTGCGGCGACGGAACGCCCTCGAACAGCGGGCAGCGCGCCGCGCCGTCCAAATGCAGCTCCGCAAAGCCGAATTCGCCTGTCGCGGCCTTTTCCGCCCGTCCGTTATAGCCGGCGTTGACGACGTAATGCCCGTAGCACAGCCCGAGGATCGGAACATCCAGCGCTAAAATATCCTGATTGAATTCCGGGACGCTGGCGTCATAGATGCTGGCGGGACCGCCGGAGAATACGACGCCCCTTGCATCGGCAAAGTCCGAAACCGGCGCGGACGGCAGGGCGATTTCCGAATAATATCCAAGCATGCGGAAGCGCTTCGCAATCAGATGCGCGTACTGGCTTCCAAAATCAAGAACGACAATCTTTGAACGGCTCATGCGCATATAATAGCAGATTGCCGCCGTTCAGTCTATTGAACGGGCTGAACAGATCCGGCGCAGGCGGGACGGACGGCGGACGCGTCAGGAATTCCGCCTGCCTGAAATCCCGCCCAAAAGGGCTTCCAGCCTGCGGTTGAACGCCTCCGTGTCCGTCCGGAGCGTCCGCAGGAAGTCGTTTCCGTCCACGCTGCCGAGGACGGCCTCCATTTCCGCAGAATTCCGGTACGTCATGCGGCGGAAGCGGTTCGTAAAGTCCTTCTCGCGCGAAGAAACCGACGACGCGTACATATCGCCGGAAAACGACATCACGTCGTCCAGCAGCTCCGCCCACACGCCGCTCCCGAACGACGGCGCCGGCCGTTCATACAGATATTCAAGCAGCCAGACGGCATACGCCGCCTTGTCGTCGCCGTACTCCGTCCAGCAGCGGTCGTAAAAGTCATGGACGCCCTGCCATGAACTGATTCCGCCGGACTTCAGCGCATCGAACAGCGCGTCCACCTTCTTCTGAGGGACAATCTGCCCGCCGAGGTTCTGCCATTCCGCAAACAGCGGCAGGGCGCGGATTTTCGAAACAACCTCAGCCGTCAGCGCCGGATGACCGTGCGCATCGCAGTAGCCGGCGATCGCGTCGGCGGCAAAGTACTTGAGGATCAGCCGGTACATCCGGTAGGCCTGCGCCGGCTTGCAGATCAGCGCGCCGTACCGCCGCTGGCAGAGCGCGTCGTCCAAAACAAAGTCGTCGGCATCGGCGTCCAGAAGCAGCGCCCGGGCGCGCGGAAGCCGCTCCGCCTCCGAATCCGCATCGTCCCAGCGCGGCGCGCGCAGGGCGGAGCCGTCCGTCCCGTCCGCATCAGGAGAAAGCGTTTCCGCGGCAAGCGCCTCAAGGCGCTCCATGGCGAATACAATCTCCTGCATCGTGTCGGGCGCGAACGGATTCATCTCAATTTTCTGCACCTTCACGGCTCGGCGGTCGCGCTGCTGGAATTTGTACTTGTTCCGCACGACGGCGAACATATCATACAAAAACCACCACGCCGGAACGATGTGGATCGGCGCGTCCGGGGACTTTCCCGGCGAAACCAGAGCGAACGGATACGGAATGTCAAGCTCATAATGGTAGGAGCCTTTCGCAGTCAGCACGAACGACGCGAACCGGCAGTTGTGCTTGAAGTCGCTGCACAGCCCCGGCCAGAAGCCGCGCCCGGCAAGGATTTCGCCGTCGGGACTGCGGGAATTGTGGTTGCTTCCGATTGTGGAGCCGGCGGCGATGTTCGACTGCCCGAGAATAGTCGTCGCAATCAGAAACGACGAATTGTGGTGCTGCTCGTGGAACGGAAAGATCAGGTTGTTCAAAAGCTCGCAGCAGGAAACGGTGGAATTGTCGCCGAGGATGGAATTGATGAGGCGCGCGCCGTACTTGAGCTGGCAGTTGCGCCCGATGACGAACCGAACGCCCACCGCCTGGTAAAAGACGCGGCTGCCGCAGCCCATGATGCCGTTCACCAGCTCCACTCCCTCGCCGATCTGGCTCACCTCGTCTTCGGAGGACAGGATCGTAACGTTCTTCAGCTTGAACGCGCCCTTGATGTATGCGCAGGCGCCGATCTTCGCATCCTTGATGAGCGTCGTGTTCTTGATGATGGCGTCGTCGCCGACCGTTCCGAACGTATCCAGCCTTCCCGAATCGCAGGCCTCCGTCAGCTGCTGGAAGCGCGCCATCAGCTCGGCGTCCCCGCGGCAGCGCGACCACAGCCACGCGTCCGCCGGAAGCATCGACTCGAACGGAAGCACGGCGCGGCGGCCGTTCTCGTTCCCGACGGCGATGGAAATCCGGTTCTCTTCCGGCTCCCCTTCCTTGAGGACGCCGTTTCCGAATTTAGAGTGGTTCGTGCAGCTCATCTCCTGGACGTTGAACAGCATGACGCGGCTGCCGAGCCGGTAGTTCTCCAAATAGCTGACGTTGCGGATCACGTTGTCGTCGCCGGTGGCCACATTTGAAAGCGTGGAATTGTAAATTCCAGTGCGGAGCGTCAGGTCGTGGTACTTCAGCTGCGCCGCGCACAGCCTGCCGAGGACGACGAAGCCGGAAAACGACGAATTCTGGACGAGCGTCGGATCGAATCCGAATTCCGAATCATCGACATAGACGTTGCGCCACGTAGGGTCGGAGCTGGAATTCAAGTTGTCCGCAAGCACCGAAATTTCAGCGGGCGACAGCCGGCGCTTTCCGGCAAGCAGCTCCGGCGGGACGGCGGCGGCATCATCTTTTGCTTTGTCAAGAAATGTCAGGCTCGGCATAAAACAAAATTGTACCTGCGCGGCCTCATTTTGTCAAACTGAAAGCGCGCCGGACGGACGGTTGTACAGCGGGGGCTTTTCAGCTATGATGAAGCAATCTTTCTTACGGAGGCTTCATCATGGCTGATCCAACTGTCTCTTCCGGCGAATTTTCAGAAGTCCGGGCAAAAAACACGTTCCTTGCGCGCGTCTACGGCTGGATGACGCTCGCGCTCGTCATCAGCGCGGCGTCCGCCGCATTCACAGCGGGCAATCCGGCGCTCTTGAAATTGATCTTCGGAAGCCGGTTCGGATTCTTAATCCTCGCCGCCGCGGAAATCGCGCTCGTATGGTGGCTGTCCGCGTCAATCCGCAAGATCAGCACGGCGGGAGCGTCCGCCGCATTCGTCATCTACTCCGTCCTGAACGGAATGACGCTTTCGTCCATCTTCTTCGTCTACGCCGGAGCGTCGATCTTCAAAATATTCGCCATCAGCGCGGCGATGTTCGCGGCCATGGCGGCCTACGGCACAGCCACCAAGTCGAACATCCGTTCCGCGGGGCGCTACCTTTCGATGGCGCTCATCGGACTCATCATCGCGTCGCTCGTCAACCTGCTCCTCCGCTCGCCGGCGCTCGACTGGATCCTTTCGATCGTCACCGTCGTCCTGTTCACGGGGCTTACCGCATACGACGCGAACAAGATGCTCGCCGTCAGCGAGCACGCCTCCGACAACGACGTGTTCAAGAAGGCGTCCATCATCGGCGCGCTGGAACTGTACCTGGACTTCATCAACATCTTCCTCGCGATGCTCCGGCTGTTCGGACGCGCGCGCGACTGACTTCCCCGCAAGCCGTCCTGCCGCCGCAAAGGCCAGCGGCGGACGCAGGACGGCATCGGACGGCGCTCACTGCACGGCGCTGCGACGGCCGGATGCGTCCAGCGCGCTGGAAATCCAGCCGTGCAGCTCGCCCGCGTCCGCCGCGCCGAGCAGCTTCTGTTCGACGCGCCTGTCCGAAAGCAGCTCGATGAGCCGCGCAATCTTCTGCAAACAATGAGCCGTATTCTCCGGCCACGCGACCATCGCATAAATCTGGCGGTTCTGCGAAATGCCCACGGCGGCGCACAGCTGCGAAACGCCGGAAGTCTGCGTATGCGGAATGTCGAGCAGCTCGGTGATGGACGTGCTGCCCGCATCCTTCCGACGGGAGATGTCGGCGAGCAGCTGCCGCCGGTCCGTCACGCGGCCTGAATTTTCAAGAAGCGCGGCAAGCTCCTCGTAAATCTGCTCTTCCGACCCGCCGCACAGCGACGGGGAAACCGAATGTATGGAAATCCAGTCCGAATCAAAACGGACCGGCGCGACGTTGTTTTCGTTCATATTCATAAATAAAGAAATCCTGCAAAACTGCTATGGAATGAAGCCGGCGCGGCGGACGGCGCGCAAAGCGGAAGCCCCGCACTGCCCGGCCTTCAAAAAAAATCCGCGGACACAATCCTGCGGAAGCCGAAACTGTCCAACACGAAGGGAAGATGCGCGGCAGCGCTGAAGAATCTAGTTGAACGTCTGCAGCGCCATGACTGCAAACAAAAATTTGTTCTCGCAGAACGCACGGCGCCGCTGGCGGGCGCAGAAGCCGGACTGGTACGGGTTTCCCGGAACCGCGTCCCACATTCCGAAGAATATATCCTGCTGGACGGCGCCGCTAGAATCATCGAAGCCGCCGCACAGGACGACGCCGGAAACAGGAACGGACACAGCGGAAAGCAGCGACTCGCCGCGCTCATAGCGGACGACGCCGACTGCATTGTGCACGGCGGCGCGCGCGACGGAAACAGGCATGTGCGCGAAGAGGACGAGCATGACCAAAGCGAAGGCGCTTTTGAAACGTTCCTTTTTCATTGGTTTGCATTATATAACTCCGAACACAAAAATCAATGAGCGCGTTCCGATTTTTTTTATAAAAGCCGCGCTATTTTCCGGGCGGACGCTCAGAAATTTCATGGGATTGCAAGTTGTCGACGTTTATGCTATCGTACTTCCGTTTGAAATTGCGACCCGCACCGGTGCGGGAGGAGATATACATGAACGTTGTCGTGATGGGCGCCCAGTGGGGGGACGAAGGAAAAGGAAAGATCGTCGATTACCTTGCCGAAGAGGCAAAATACGTCTGCCGCTTTGCCGGCGGCGCGAACGCGGGGCATACCATCGTCGTGGACGGAAAGAAGTACGCCCTGCACCAAGTTCCGTCGGGAATCCTCTACCCTGAAAAGCAGGTCTTCCTCGGATCGGGCATGGTCATCGACCCGGAGGCGCTCTTCGCCGAGCTTCAGATGCTCAGCGACAACGGAATCCAATGGGAAGGCAGGGTGTTCATCTCCGACCGCGCGCACATCGTCCTGCCCGGCTACCGTGAAATGGACAGGCAGCGCGACGCCGCCCGCAAGCGCCCCATCGGAACGACCGGGCGCGGCATCGGCACGACGTATTCGCAGAAATCCGAGCGCGACGGAATCCGTCTGGCGGACTTGGACTGGAGCGAAAGGATGGACGACCTTGACCAGGCGGACAAAGACTTCCTCGCGCCATACATGGAACGGCTGCTCGCCATGCGCGTCGACATCGCCGCAAAAATGTGGGAGATCCGCAGCGAGAACATCCTGTTTGAAGGCGCGCAGGGCGCCATGCTGGACTTGGACAGCGGAACCTATCCGTTCGTCAGCTCCGGCGCATCATGCTCCGCGGGCGCGTCCACCGGAGCGGGAATCGGACCGCGCGCCATCGATAAAATCTACGGCGTGTTCAAGGCGTATCAAACCCGCGTCGGAAACGGCCCGATGCCGACGGAATTCAACGCGGACACCGAAAGCGAGCTGTGCGACTACGTGCGCAGGACGGGAAATGAATTCGGCGTTACGACGGGGCGCGCGCGCCGCTGCGGCTATCTGGATTTGGTCGCCCTGCGCTACGCCTGCCACGTCAATTCGATCGATTCGCTCGTCCTCACCCATCTGGACGTCTACGACGACATGGACGAGATCGAAGCCTGCGTCGCCTATGAAATCGACGGAACGCTGGTCACGGACTTCCCCGCGAGCATCCCGCTCCTGAACCGCGCAAAGCCCGTCCTTGAGCGCTTCCAAGGCTGGAAGCAGCCGCTGAAGGAAACCACCAGCTACGCGAAGCTTCCGAAAAATGCAAAAAAATACATTGAATTCATCGAAGCCTTTACCGAAACGGACGTCGGCATCGTCTCTGTCGGAGCGGAGCGCAGCCAGCGGTTCGCCCGCTAAAAAATCGGGCGCAGATAGCGGGGCTGCAGCATCCTCCCGTACAAGCGGCGCGCAAAAATGAAAGGCCGGCGGGCGAAGCCCGCCGGCTTGCGTTAGGGGGCGCTGCCGGTACACCGCAGGACGCGGAGCGTCCGAGGAGTTGAGGCAAGCACCCGACGGCGGCGCGCTGTGCGCGCCGCCGGAACGCCCGTCTATGCGGACGCCCGGAGGAGCCGCGCCCTTATCCAGACGGCTTTTACGCCCGGTCAGTCGGCGAGGTTGTCCTGCAAAAGCATCTTTATCCTGCCGGAGCTGTTTTCAGACGCCGCCGCCGCTGCCTGCGCGGCCATATCTTCCTTTGCCAAAGAAATGCCGAGCACGCCGATAAAATCCTTCACCTCGTCGGACAATCCTGAGACAGCCGTCGCAGTGCTGGCAAAGATGACGTCCCTGTCCGCGGTGAACCGCTTCAACTGCCGCCGGAACTTCTCGTTGTCAAGCTTGATTCCATGAAAGAAATACATCGTCGTGAAGCCGCGGGTATCGGCAATGCGGCGGCAGCAGTTGACAAGCCGCCTTGAGAATATCTTTCCATGGCTGCCTTCGGCAAGCTTTTCCGTAAAGACATACAGCAGCCGCTGGTCCTTCATGCCCTCATGCGAAAGGTTCTGCTGCTCCACTTTGTCCGCCTCAAAGAACAAGTTGTGCATGATGGTATTGTCGTCGGAAAGCTTGATGGCGCCGTCATCACCGGCGTCTGCGTCCGCTTCCGTGTCCGGTTCTGCGGCAGGGGCGGCGGAAGCGGCGCCTGCATACGGCTCGCCCTCGTCGTCAAGCTCCACGCCTGCGGACATATCGCCTTCGGAAAGGATGATCCGGTCGGCGGAAAGCTCCTCCTCGCTGGCGGCAGGAATGTCCAGAATGGAAAAATTGCCGCCGCTGGCCTCCTTGTCCTGCGCCATGATTTCCGCAAGGCGATCCTCCATGCCCTTTTCCGAACCGACTGACGCCGCCGGCACTACCTCTGAAATGACGTACACGGACTTCTCGTCTTCAACAAATCCGTCCTCCGCGAGTGCCGCGTCAGCCGCAGGCTCTGC
>CAMWPF010000063.1 GCA_947176045.1 uncultured Treponema sp.
AATTCATTCCGGCGGCGTCCGCGCGGTACCGCTCCGCTGCGGCGGCGGCCCGCCTTCCTGAAAGCGCTTGAACGGCGATGCCCGCGGCGGCATAGGACAAGGCCGCTGGAACAACCAGCAGGACGTTCTTCTGCGCGAGGAACGCGCACACTCCGGCGGAAGCCAGCACCGCGATGCACACCGGCGACACGGTATGGGCGTAGAACACTTCCAGAAGCTCGATGTCGGAAGTGACCAGCGCGATCAGCCCGCCCTTCTGACGCCCCTCCAGCTTGGACGGTCCGAGCGAACGCAGCTTCTTGAACACAATGCCGCGGATCCGGGCGAGAATCGTAAATGCGATGTAATGATTGCAGTACTGCTCCGCGTAATGCAGCGCGCCGCGGCACACGCCGAGGACGACGAGCGCGGGAAGCGGCCCGCCGTCCGTCAAAAATGCAACGCCCAGCACGGGAATTCCAATGGCGCACATATTGCCCGCCGTTCCAAACGCAACGGCAAGCGCCATCACTGGAAGCAGCGGCGCAATCAGCGCGGAAAGCCGGAACAGCGTCTTCATGCGCCCTCCAAAATCGAGACCGTGCCGTCCGAAAAGCGGTACGTCCTGTCCGCGCCGCGGCAGGCTTCCGCCGTATGGCTGATCATGATGACCGTCCGCCCGCCCTTCATGCGGCGCATCACATCTAAAATGACCTCCTCGCTCTCAACGTCGATGTTGCTCGTCGCCTCATCGAAAATGTACACGTCGCTGCCGTGCAGGAGCGCCCGCGCGAGCGAAAGCCGCTGCCGCTGTCCGCCGCTGAGGTTCGCCGCGCCTTCCGAAACGGCTGTATCCAGGCCGTCCCTTCCGTCCAGAAAGTCCAGAAGGCGCACCTGCTCCAAGGCGGCGCGCATCTCGCCGTCCGACGCGTCCGGCGCGGCATCCAAAAGCGCATCCCGCACGCTTCCTTGAAAAATCCAGTCGCGGTGGCTGATGTACGAGCAGAACCGGTGCAGCGATTCCGGCGCGCACTCGCGCACTTCCAGGCCGTTCACGGTCGCCGAGCCGGAATAATCCTGCTGGATGCCGGAAAGGATTTTCGCCGCCGTGCTCTTCCCCGAGCCGCTCTCTCCGACGAACGCCGTGAAGCTTCCCTTCGGAATGTCGATGTCCATCCCGGAAAGCGCCGTCCTGCCGCCGAACGAGCAGCCCGCGTTCCGGCACGAGAACACGTTTCCGCGGCTGTCGGGCGCTGCGGGAACCTCCGCCGTTCCAGCCGGGCGCTCTCCGACGTCCAGAAACGAGAAAATGTTCCTCGCCGCCGCCATGCCGTTCATCGCCGTATGGAAGCAGCTTCCCAAGCGGCGGAGCGGAATGAAGAAGTCCGCCGAAATCAATATCGCGGCGAAGCAGCGCTCCATGGAAAGCGCGCCCGAGCGGAACGCCGACACCGCGGCGAGGATGCCGAGCCCCGCGCCCGCGTACGCGACCACGTCCATAATGACAATTGAATTGAGCTGCATCGAAAGCACCTTCATCGTCACCCTGCGGAACCGCTCGGATTCCTCCTGCATCTGGCGCTGCTTGAACCCGTCAGCGCGGTATATCAAAAGCGTCGTCAGTCCCTGCACGTTTTCAAGGAAGCTGTCCGCAAGGGAGGCGTACTGGTTCCAGTACGTTCCCAAAATCCGGGACGCGACGCCCTGCACGCCCGCAATGGCGAGCGGAATGAGCGGGACGCACGCCAGCAGGATCACCGCCATGCGCGCGCTGATGAGCGCCAGCACCGAAAACGTGGTAACGACCGCCGCCGCGCAGTATAAAAGCTGCGGCAGGTACTGAGAGAACCACAGCTCCAGCTGCTCCACGCCGTCCGCCGCCAGCTGCACGATCCGCGCGGTGTCGGCGTGCTCCTGGTACCCGCTTCCAAGCCGCAGCAGCTTGCGGTACATCATGCTCCGAAGCGACTTCTTCACCTGGCATGACGTCTTCCATTCCGCGAACGACGCGGCGCGGGCGGCAGCCGCGGAACACGCCGCGGCTGCCGCGATGCACGCCAGCGGAACGGCGATGCCGTCCCCGCGCGCGGAAAGAATTGCAGTTACGGCAAAAACCACCGCAATCGTGCATGCAAGCGAAACCCATCTCAAAAGCGCCGTCAGCACTGCATACCGCATGGACTTCGGCGCGGCTGATAAAAGCCGGCGGTTCAACATACCAATCGGGAACAGGAAGCCGGTCCGCCCGCATCCGCAGGCCGGCGGAGCTTCCCTTCCACGCCTCCTTGCCACAATACATCGTTTGAAACCGTCTCCGCGCGCAGGAGCGCGTACGCCCACGCCTGCACGGAAACCCGCAGCGGGCGCCCGCAGAACCGCCGGACGCCCACGCCATCGTGAAAGAAGCCGCTATTCCGACAGAGGAACGTCGGTACTGTCCGATGCCCGCGACAGCAGGGCAGGCTCTGCGAATCCCTTCATCGCAGATACAGAGAACTCACAGACTATGGAACCGTCCGCTTTGTAGAACTCAGCTTCCACTTTCGTATCTCCGCCTTCTTCTTCTGCACCAGAACACACAAGCCTGCCGCTGACGCCATCGCTCCATGACACATGCGGAAGCGACTCTTTACGCCCTCCACCTTCATAATAGAATGTGCTTTCCGCGCAAATGAGCGTGAGGGGGAATGTCTTTTCCTGTATAATCCACTCGCCTTCCCACGTTCCATAGCAGTCGGCATATACGATTTCATCATCCGCTTCATCCTCCGGATCGGAGCAGGAAACAAGGCAAGCTGCAAGCGCGATAAGCGCGGCGGCACCAACCATCCATTTCGATTTCTTGAACATACATACCTCCGGGGGAACCATCCCCGTTTTTTTAGAAATGCGGAATTTCAAAAGAAATCCGCGTACAATGCCGGCGGGAGGCGTCCAAGGGATCCTGCTTGAACGCGGCTGCCGGCAACCGATACCAGTGCGCAGGCGGACGGAAGCCTCCAGAGGAGGTCAGTTTCCGTCCGCGCTCCTGCTTTCAAAGCGGATCGTCGTTCCGCCCATGACGCCGGGAGCCGCAAGCTCCGCGGTCAGCGCGCCGCCGGAAACGCAGGCAGAAAGCGTTGTGGGATACGGCCCGCCGCCGCTGCCGCCCATCGACATAACCGCCGTCCCCTCGCCGGAAACCGTAAACACGCCGAACTCTTCCGCAACATCGACATCAGGAAACGTCCATGTCCCCCATGTTTCCGATTCAAAGGAAACGGAGCCGTCTTCCAAAACTGCAACCGTGTCGCGTACGGAAACCATACCAGAGAAATAGGCGCCGTCTGCCACTGAATCGCCGTAGTAGGTGCCGTACGGCGGCTCCCGCAGTTCGGTGGGATAGTCCGCTTCGCCGCCGCCATCTGGAAGCGGCTTCCTGTCGGAAGACGTCCGCCGCATGGTGAGCGGCATTCTCGCCATCTCATTGTCGTTCTCCCCGTTCTGCAGGACAAGGACAGAGACGGAGGACGGGCTTTCAATGCCGAACCTCACGCACATCGACGCCGCGCCGGACGCCTCTTCGGACGAAAGCCGTGCAACTTCGTCCTTTCCATATCCTGCCTTTGAAAGCCAGAAGAGATTCCATGAATTGAGCGCATGCGGCTCGGCAACGTACCAGTATTCGTTCACCTCCATGCTGCCGGAGGACATAGTCCAGTCCAAGCGGATTCCGTCATAAATGGTGATTTCCGGCGCCAGCTGCGTTCCTGACGACGACGTGAACGCCGCGCTGTATGTATAGCCGAACACATCGGACAGCCCGTACTCCTGCACCTCCGATTCTGGATTGCAGGAAGCCAAAAGAAGCGCGGCCGCAGGCGCCGCAAAAAGCAACATCCTCTTCATAAAAACCCCTTAAAAACGAATCCTCCCTCTTTTCACACTGCGCCGCCCTCAAAAGTTTGCACAAGCTAACCAAAAGGCGCGCAGAACGCCGTTCCGGCAGTCCGAACCGCAGGACGGAGCGACGTTCCTAAAACGTGAACTTCGCTCCGACGCTGAAGGCGACGCCGTCGTTCAGTCCGAAATATTCCTTCTGGCTTTTTCCGTCCGTTCCGTCGATGAAGTGCAGGTTGTTCAGCAGGTTGTCCACGCGGAAGGAGCATTCCAACCGTTCAGAAAGCAGCTTTTTGGAGAATGAGACTCCCACCAGCAGCAGGTCGGGCGAAAAGCTGTCGCTTCCGGCGACGATGCGCCGCGGACTGTTCCATTCCCCGTTGACCGCCGCCCTCACATCAATCACCGGAATCACATACCCCGCGCCGAACGCAACCCGGTGCGTAACGCGGAGCGCCATGTCGATCCACTCCTCCGCGCTCCTGTCGTACTGCCGTGCCGCAGTGTACGCGTATCCCGCCCGCACGTCGAGGCGGTCAAGCTTTGCCGAAACGGAAGCATCGCCGCCGTAGGTTGCCGCCCTGCCGATGTTCTGGTATGTGCGCACCTGCGGAACGGAGTCGGCGTCAGTAACAACGCTGTCGATCATGTCAGAAATATAGTTGAAGTACGCCGACAGCGAGAATTTCACAAGGTTCAGCAGCGTCCAGTCGGCGCCCGCGGTGAAGCTTTGCGACGTTTCGCTGCGCAGTTCGGGATTGCCATACAAGATGAATGTGCCCTCGCCGTCGGCATAATTGTGGTTGAAGCTCCAGTACTTCTGCTTGAGCGTGGGAACCTTGTAGCCCATGCCGTAGGAAAGCCGGAGGATCAAGCTGTCGGACGGACTGTACCTGACGCTGAGCTTCGGCGTCAGCGAGAACGCGCTGCTGGAATTCTTCCCGGCGGGCGCGAAGTCGAACCGGACACCCGGCACAAAGAGCAGCCGGTCATGCGCGAGCGATACGGAATCCTGAGCGTAGGCGCTCAGCAGGATCTGCCGTTCCCGTCCGTCCGAAAACGAATCCCCGTCGACCGTCTGAAGGTTCGCGTTCACTCCGAAAAGCAGGCGGCTCCAGTCCGCCGCATTCCACGTGCCGCGCGCCTCGCCCTCCCAGTCGATGAAATTCGAGGCGGCGGCTTCCGAACTGGAGGCCTCCCCCGCGCTGACTTCATAGTCCGTGTCCAGCAGGTAGAGCTTTCCGCTGGAAAATCCCGACAGGACGAAGCTGTCGCTGATGTTCCAGTCGCCGCTGACGCCGCCTTCAACACGCTTTGTGCCGTATTCCATCGTGGTGGACGAATTGAAGCCGACCGCCGTATAGTTGCTGATTTGATCCGCATCAACGTACATGCAATAGGCGCGCGCCGCCCCCACCAATCGCTCCATCCGGCGCTCCCCCGCAGCGAAAGCATCTGCTTCTTCGGCGTCAGATAATAGCCGACCGTCTCTCCGGCGATCGGATTGTACGCGGACTGCCGCGCGCCCGGCGTATAGTCGAACGCCACGGAAAGTCCGGCGTCCAGGCGCCGCCCCGCAAGGCTCACGCCGCCCGCCGCGTAGTTCCGAATGTTCCCGCCGGTCATCGCCGAAAATTCGTCGGAGACCGAACCGCGGAAGCGGAGCCCGCCGTCGGAAAGTCCGGGCTTCTTCAAGATGATGTTGATGACGCCGCCCATGGCGTCCAAGCCGTACAGCGCCGACGACGCGCCCTGCACGACTTCAATCCGCTCGACGTCCTCCACCGGAAGCTGGAACGCCGCCACGCTGCCGCCAATATCTCCGCTGACCGCAACGCCGTCGATAAGGATCTTCACATAATCGCTGTCGAAGCCCTGCATGCTGATGGAATCGACAGGATTCGCCGCGCTCGCCCCGGTAACGACGACGCCTGGAAGCGTCCTCATCGCCTCGGTCAGCGTCTTGGCGCCAACCTCCTGAATTTCTTCGGACGTTACCACCAGCACCTTTTCTGCCGCGTCGTCGGCCTCCTGCTCAATCTTTCCGGCGCTGACAACAATGACAGCGTCGTCCTCATCCGCGGACAGCGGAACCAGGAACAGCAGCGGCGCGCACACGCATGCACAGATTTTCTTCCGAATCATGACGAAACTCCAACAGATGCCTTCAGCCTGCCAAGTATTAGCAATGGCTAACTTTTTATAGCACATAATCTCCGTCCTGCTCAATGGAAATTATGAAAATTATTTGTTATTGCCTGCGCCGAAACAGCGCGGAACGAAGCGCAGGCCTCAGGACGCAAAAAAAAGACGGCGCTGCCGCCGTCTTCCGCTTGAAATCCGCCAGTCCTGCCGGATTCACTTCATAACATCGCCGCCGCGGTCCATCGCCGTCAGTCCGGTCCTCACATATTCGAGGATGCCGAACGGCTCAAGCAGGCGGATGAGGCTTTCAATCTTGTCCTCGCTGCCGGTCGCCTCCACAATCACCGAATCCACCGCCACATCCACGATGTGCGCGCGGAAGATGTCGCACGTGCCGATGATCAGCGCGCGCTTCTCGCCGGGCGCCTGCACCTTGATGAGCGCCATCTCGCGCTGGGTCGTCGCGCCTTGCTCGCACTTCTTGATCGAGATGACTTCCACAAGCTTGGAAAGCTGCTTTTCAATCTGCTCGAGGATGTATTCGTCGCCCTTCACGACGATCGTCATCCGCGACTGTCCGGGATTGTTCGTCTCGCAGACGGTCAGGGAGTCGATGTTGTAGCCGCGGCGGCTGAACAGCCCGGAAACGCGGCTCAAGACGCCGGCGTGGTTTTCCACCAGTACGGAAAGGACAAATTTTTCCATTTTTCATAGCTCCTGTCTTTCAAATCGTTCAAAATCCGATGCCGCGACGGACACCGCGCATATCCTGCGGACCGCGCCGTCAGATGCTCAGGCGCGCCTCCGGGTAGATTCCAAGCAGGCGGATTTCATCCGCGGCGCCCCGCAGCTCCTGAAGGACGCCCTCCACATAGCCGCCGTTCTGATGCGCCTGCTCCGAAAGCTCCGCATCCGCGTAGAACCAGTAGCGCCACGGCTGTCCGTTGATGGGCCGCGACTCCAAGCGCGTCAAATTCAGCCTGTGCTTCTGGAAGACGCCGAGGCATTCATACAGCGCGCCCGGCTCGTTCCGGACGCAGAACATGAACGACGCCATGTTCGGCGCGCGGCGGAACTGCTCCGGCGGAACGCCGCCGCCTGGCGCGGCATGGTTCGCCGCAATCACGACGAAGCGCGTGTAGTCGCGCGGATCGTCCTCGACGCCGTCCTGCAAAACCTCCAGGCCGTAGTACTTCGCGTTGACGCCGCTCGCAATCGCCGCGTTCTCCGCGGAGCGCGCGTCCGCCACCAATTTCGCCGCCGTCGAAGTGGACGCCGCGTCGATCTTCTCCCACGACGGATGCGCGGAAAGCAGCTTGGAGCACTGCGCGAATCCCTGCGGATGGGAATAAATCCTCCGCACCGAACCAACCGACGCGCCCGCCACGCCCAGAAGCGCGTGCTGGATCCTCAGATGCACCGCGCCGACAATCGAAACGTCCTCGAAGTTGGAAAGGTTGTCGTAGTTCTCGTACACGGAGCCGGCAAGCGAGTTCTCAATCGGAACCATGCCGAAGTCCGCGCGCCCGTCCGCGACCTGAGTCTTATACACATCTCCGAGCCCACGAGCCTAAGGCGAATCGCGAATGCCGTCTTCATGTTGAAAAAAAAAAAGGGGG
>CAMWPF010000064.1 GCA_947176045.1 uncultured Treponema sp.
TAAAAGACACAGGGTGTATTTTATACCCCAACGCGCGCAACAATTCAATGTTTTGAGTACCCCCCCCCCCCAGACATATTTTCGGCGTTATGCCGTATCTTTTTTTAGCGCGGCGGCAATCTGAAAGCGCCCTCCGCTCCTGTTTTTTCCGCCCTGCACTTCCCCAGCTTCCATAATTTGTGTTAAAATTGCGTATTGCGCCGTCGATGACACCTCCCGCAAAAACCTCATTTCAGGAAAAGATGTATGGAAAACCAGTCCGAATCCGCCGCGCCGAAAAACGAAGAGCCGCAAACCGCAGTTCCTCCGCACGGAACTGAAACTGACGAAATCTCTTTGATTGACCTCCTCGCCGTCCTGCTCAGGCACAAGGCCCTGATCATTGGAACCACCGTTTTTGCGATGGTTTTCGCAGTCGTCATTTCGATTATTTCATTGAAGCTGCCGCCGGACAAATCGTTCCTGCCGAACCAATATACGTGTTCGGCGAACATGCTCATCAACGACTCGTCGTCTGCCGGCGGCACGCTGTCCTCCATGCTTTCATCAAGCGGACTCGGCGCGCTCGCAGGCATGGCGGGCATTTCCGCAGGCGGCTCCACCTACAGCGCCCTTGCAATCTACCTTGCAAGTTCCAATCCGTTTTTGGACGCAATCGTAGACAACTTCAACCTCCTGGCGCACCCAAAGCTGGAAAAATCAAAGTCTCCGAAATTCGACAGCCGGAAAATGGTGAAGGAGCAGCTTTCCTCTTCGATGGACGACGAGAGCGGCGTCTTTACGCTTTCGTTCACGGACATCGACCCGGAATTCGCGCAGGCGGTCGTCAATTTTTCAGTGGACTGGCTCCAGCAGCGGTTCGACGAGCTGGGCATCGACAAAAACAAAATCCAAAAGGAAAACCTCGAAAAGAACATCGATTCCAGCTTTCAGGAAATCCAAAGCCTTCAGGACAAGCTGAACAAAGTCGCCAGCTCCGTCTCGTACGGACAGCCGACATGGAACATTCCGTCTATCGCGCTGGAAACGACAAAACTCGAAATGGAGCTGACCGCGCAGCAGGAAGTCTACAAGCAGATGAAGACGCAGTATGAACTTCTCAAAATCGAAATGCAGAGCGAAACGCCCGTCTTCCAAATCATCGAACGCCCGGAAATTCCAGACCGGAAGTCCAAGCCGAGCCGCGGCCTGCTGTGCATCATCATCACGTTCGCGGGATTCTTCATCGCCGTATTCTTCGCCTTCGCGCTGAACGCATGGGAAAACATCCGCAACGATTCAGAGGCGATGGCGAAGCTCACGCAGCCGCGGAAGGCAGGCGGCAGGAACCGTGCAAAATGAATCACCCCCCCCCTATCTCAAAACGGGTCGTCGTTGTGGGAGCCGGCATTGCAGGGCTTTCCGCGGCAATATACGCGCAGCGCGCCGGATTTGACGTAACGGTTTTGGAAAAGCACGTGATTCCCGGCGGACTCTGCACCAGCTGGACGCGGAAGGGCTACACGTTTGAAGGCGGAATGCACTGGCTCACCGGCTCTTCGGAAAAATTGGCGCTCAACCAGATTTGGAAGGAAGTCGGCGCGCTCCGCAAAAACAATCCGATCTTCATCAAGGATCCGTTCTATACGCTTGTGAACGGCGGAAAGACGCTCCATTTGTACCGCGACGCAGACAGGCTCCGGGCGCACTTCCTTGAACACGCGCCGGAAGACGCGGCGGCAATCCGCCGCCTCCACCGCGACATCTGCCTGTTCCGCGGCGTCCACATGATTGTAAGCGACATTCCGTTCCTCAAGACGCGGAAGGCGTTCCGCCCGTCCGTTTCAGAATGCCTTGGAATGGCACCGGCGCTCCTGCGGCTCGGCGCGCTGACAAACATGACGTACGCGGATTATGTCGGAATGTTCAAGAACAGCGACATCCGCCATCTGCTCATGGCTGTCAACGGAACGCGGTACAACGCCCTCTCGCTCGTCTACACGCTCGCCTCGTTTTCCACCGGCGACTGCGGCTATCCAGAAGGCGGCTCGCTGCGGCTCACGCAGAATATGACGGAAAGGCTCGCGGAGCTTGGCGGAACGCTTTTACTCCGCCAGAACGTCGAAAAAATCATCATAGAAAACGGAAAGGCGTCCGGCGTCACCGCCGGCGGGAAACTATATCCGGCGGACGCAGTCATCGTCACGCAGGACACCCGGCAGGCAATCGACACGCTGTTCGGGGCGCCGTTTTCGGAGCGCTGGGCGTCAAAGATGCGGAAAAACGTCGTCTCCGAACAGACGATGTTCGTCGCGCTGGGCGTCAAGGCGGATCTGCACGACATGCCGCGCGCCGTCATACTTCCGCTCGAAAAGCCGTTTTCCGCCGGCGGCTTGGAATTCGGGGAGCTTCGCGTCAACAACTACGCCTCCTACAAAGGCTGCGCGCCGGAAGGCTCCTCATGCGTAACATGCCTCCTGCTCGGCGACAGCTGGAATTTCTGGAAGGCGGCAAAAGAGGACGGCTCATACGCCGCAAAAAAAGCGGAGCTTGCGGAACGGTTCACCGCCGTCCTCTCCGAATACATTCCGCAGGTGAAAGGCGCGGTGGAAGTCAGCGATGTGGCGACGCCGCTGACCTACTCGCGCTACTGCGGAGTTTTTGAAGGCGGCTGGATGTCCGTCATGGGGCCGGGCGGAAAGCCGTACACGTACCCGTCCAAATCAAAAACAGTGCGGGGATTGTACTTTGCAAGCCAGCGGACAATCGTTCCCGGCGGACTGCCGATTGCGGTCGCCGCGGGAAGGCGCGCCGCGCAGTATGTGTGCCGGGACAACAAGGTTATATTCTAAAAATCATAATTCCATGGATTCTGGAGGAACAAATGGACAAACGGATTTTGACAATTCAGGATATTTCGTGCGTCGGACAGTGCTCGCTGACCGTCGCCCTGCCGATCCTTTCAGCCTGCGGCATTGAAACCGCAATCCTGCCGGGCGCGGTGCTTTCCACCCATACCGCCGCCGGATTTGAAGGATTCTACTTCCACGACCTGACCGACGACTTCCCGCACATCCTCGCCCACTGGAAGGATCGCGAAATCCAGTTCGATGCGTTCTACACCGGCTACATCACGGCGGCGCAAATTCCGCTGATCCTTGAAATCATCAAGGAAACCGCGCGGAACGGCGCGCTCCGCATCGTGGATCCGGCGATGGCGGACAACGGCAGGCTGTACAGCGGATTCAGCGACGACTTCCCGCAGAAAATGGCGGCGCTGTGCAAGGAAGCGGACTTCATCCTTCCGAATCTCACCGAAGCCGCGTTCCTGCTGGGCATTCCCTATCCCGGAGAAACGTATACGCGCGCCGACATCGAAAAAATCTGCGCCGGACTGCACAAGCTCGGCGCAAAGAACGTCGTCCTTACAGGAATCAGCTTTGAAGAGGGAAAAACCGGCTGCGTCTGCTACGACGGCGCGTCGCTCGACTGGCGCTCCACACGGCGGCTGCCCGCTGAAATGCACGGAACAGGCGACGTGTTCGCCTCTGCGTTCACCGGCGCGCTGTGCCGCGGGAAAAACCTGCTTGAGGCGGCGTCCGTCGCCGTCGACTTCACCGCAGAGGCAATCCGGCTCACGTTGGACGACAAGGCGCACTGGTACGGCGCGAAATTTGAAAAGGCGATTCCGTTCCTGCTTCGCAGGCTGCAAGATGAATAGCCGCACGAAGGATATTATTTTCACAGCAGCGACAGCCGTGCCCGCGTTCGCCTGCAACTTCTACTTTGTCGCGATGCAAATGCTGTCTCCAGCGACCGTGCTCGGCACAATCTTCTCATTTTCTGCCGTGTGGTTCTGGCTTTCCGTGCTCCTGTTCGCGATGGCGTCCGCAGGACGGGCGAAGCTCAAGGTCATTGCAGGATGCATCGCCCGTCCTGTCCGCATCTCGGCAGCCGCCGTCCTCTCGCTCATTTTTGCCGCCTGCATCGTCAACTTGATTCTGATCTCCCGCCCCGCGGTCAGCGACGGCGCCGAACATCCTGCGTACATCATCGTCCTCGGCGGCGGCATCACAAAGGACGCGGTGATTTCCGCAGTAGTCCAACAACGGCTTGAAACTGCCTCCGCCTACGCAGGCGCCCATCCCGAAGCAAGAATCATCGTAACAGGCGGAACCGGTCCGTTCGCGCCTTGTTCTGAAGCGTCCGTCCTCAAGCTGGCGCTCGCCGAAACCGGAATCCCGCCGGAACGAATTTATGCGGAGGAAGACGCAGCCGACACCATCGAAAATTTCATATTCAGCGCGCGGCTCGCCGCGGAAGCAGACGGAACGACGGTCGCGGACGTCCTGGCATCGCCCGTCGCCATCGTAACAAGCCGGTTCCACCTTGCGCGCGCGGAACGGATTGCGCGCCGGATCGGCTTCACGGATATTTACGGCGTTCCGTCACGGATAGCGCCCATCTTCGTTCCGAACTGCTATGCGCGCGAAATGCTCGCCTACATCAAGCTCAACCTACGGATTGCATTCACGGGAAAGCCCGCGCCGATGCAGGCGCCCGCGGACGACGTTCACTGACCGTCCGCTTTCCTCGCGATAATGCAGCATAACGGCAGGAAGCCGCGGCGCATCATCTTCCGCCCGACGACTGCAAATCCATGCCGCGCGACAAAGTCAGCCAGTTCCGTTCCTGTCCACGGATGATACAGATGAAAGCCGAACAACTTCATCGCCTTGACGCGCGCCCGATATATGGCGCGCCTTTCCTGCACGAACGTCGGCGCGAACAAGAATCCGCCCGGCTTTAAAACCCGGAAAATTTCCGCAAGCGCCCTTTCCGGCTCCGGCATGATGTGCAGCGCATTGGAAATGACCGCCGCGTCAAAGCGTTCCGCAGAATACGGCAGCGCCGTCACGTCCTGCACAGAAAAACGGAGCGAATCCGGCGGGTTCTTCCGCTTCACCGCCTGCGCAATCATTTCCGAAGAAAAGTCCGTCGCCTCCCAAGACGAGACGCATTCCGAAAGCGGATATGAAAGCTGTCCCGAACCGCACGCCGCCTCAAAAACAGCCATGTCCTGCCGAAGAATCGCGCGGATTTCCGCGCACAGTTCGGAATACAGGCGTCCGCTTCCCTTTTCCATGACGGCTTTATAAATCCACGCGTACCGCTGCCAAAAATCCTTGTCGTCCATTCTCCACTGCCTTGAAATTCAAACGTTCAGACCGACGGGCAGATGCCGCGCAGATCTCGGACGCACCGCTCCATTTCCGGCTGTCCGCCGCGACAGAGCGCGGAAATGAACGGACGTCCGACGAGCGCCTTCTGCGCGCCCAAAAACAGCGCCGTGCGGACATCCTGCGCCGTGCGGATTCCGCCGTCAACCCAAATTTCCCCGCAGCAGTCCCGCAGAGCATCCCGGTTCGCCGCAAGGAAGTCCGCCGTGCTGCCGGCATCCGCATCGACCCTGCCGCCGTGATTTGAAACGACGGCGACATCCGGCCTGACTTCGCGGCAGAGCGCCACGTCTTCCGCCGTAAAAATTCCCTTGAGCATGAACGGCGCGCCCGCATACCGGCGCAGCTCCCGTATTTGGGCGGCGGACTTGCGCTCAAGCCGAACCTGCTCGCGCATCGTGGCGATATTGTAGGCGTCGATATCCATTCCGACTGCCGCAGCATCGGCGCGCACCCAGTCCAAACGTTCGCGCAGCCTTTCGTCAGGATACGGCTTTAAAAAAAAATACGCCGGAACGCCGAGCGTCCGAACTGCCTCCAAGCCGAAGAGGAGCTTTTCATCCGGGCAGCCGTCGCCGACACAAACCGCGGCGCCGGCATTCTTTGCCGCGGAAAAATACGGCAGATAGAAATCGCGCTCCGTCGCGCAGCCGATGTTTTGAACCGCGCCCGTTACGGGCGCAATGCCGACGACTTCCGCAGAAATATGCAGCGCGTCGATTTCCGCGCCATGCCCCGCCCGCGCGCACTCTTCGTACAGACGGCTCCATGCGGCGCAGTTCCGGATGAAGTTTGCATTGCCGTCCACGCCGCCCATTCCGGGAAGCTGCCCGACGCAGCCGCGCCCCATGCACGTGCGGCAGAACCGGCAGGAAAATCCGCCCGCGCCGGCACGGAAGGCGGCAGAATCAGTCGCCAAAGCAGATTCCTGTAGAGCGGGCGCCCGCGATGAGCGGATCATCGAGCGGAACATTTTTGACTTTGCCCGCGCTTTCCTCCAACGGAAACCCGACAATCTTGTTATCTTGCATGGCGACGAGCCTTCCGAATTCCTCCCGCGCCAAAAATTCCACCGCCGAAACGCCGAAATTCGTCGCAAGCACCCGGTCATACGGCGACGGCGTGCCGCCGCGCTGCAAATAACCGAGCACCGTGACGCGCGACTCCAATCCCGTCGCCTGCTCAAGCTCATGGGCGACGCGGTAGCCGATGGACTGCGGCATTTCCAGACGCGACTTTTTGAACGCCTTCTTGTCGAGCTTCGCCTCTTCCTTGGAAAGCGCGCCCTCCGCAACAACGACAATTGAAAATTCCTTGCCGGCATCGCGGCGCGCAAGAATCTGCTGCGCGACGGAATTGATGTCGTACGGAATCTCCGGCAGGAGGACGACGTCGCCGCCGCCCGCAATTCCCGAATACAGGCCGAGCCAGCCCGCCTTGTGTCCCATGACTTCGACGACCATGACGCGGCTGTGGCTGTGGGCGGTCGTGTGGATCCGGTCGATCGCCTCCGTAGCGACGTCAACCGCCGTATGGAATCCGAACGTGATGTCCGTTCCCACAATGTCGTTGTCGATAGTCTTCGGAAGTCCGACGACGTTCAGCCCTTCCTTCGCGAGAAGGCTGCCCGTCGTATTCGTGCCGTTGCCGCCGAGGACGACAAGCGCGTCCAGCTTCCATTTCTTATAGTTCTTTTTGATTGAATCAATCGGAAGCAACCCCGTCTCCGGATTGACGACCGGATTTTTGAACGGCTTGTCGCGCGCAGTTCCCAGAATCGTGCCGCCGCGCGTAAGGATTCCCGAAACGTCGTCCGCATGAATCATAAATCCGTCCCCGTTGACGAGACCGCGGTACCCGTTCCGGATGCCGATGATTTTCATCCCGTAATTAATCATGGCGGAGCGGCAGACTCCGCGGATTGCCGCGTTCAGGCCCGGCGCGTCGCCGCCGGACGTCAAAATACCGATAGTTCTAACAGCCGTCTTTTTCATAAGGCAATTATATCAGCATTTCAATCGTGTCCGCAAGAATTTTATGACAGATTGCGCTTTCGGATGGAACGCGGGCGGCGGGGCTTCCGGGCTTGCGCGGCTTCCCTGCGGTCGGTGCGCACGGAAGAACGC